>NZ_JBSFNC010000002.1:0-166521 GCF_053586895.1 Amycolatopsis sp. NPDC003731
CCCGCCGTCAGGCCGTGCCCGGTGGCCTGGACCGCGACGGGCAGCCGGCAAGGACCTCAACGCGTCCGAGGCGGCGCTGCTCGCGGGTCTCATCCAGGGCCCGAGCAAGTCGGAGAACCAGGAGTACGCCCAGCGCCGCTGGAACTACGTGATGGACCAGATGGTGGCCAACAAGTGGCTGCGGGCCGACGAACGCGCGGGCGCGCAGTTCCCGACGCCGGTCCCGAAGGCGGCCAAGGACACCAACCAGTCGATGTCGTTCCACATCCAGCAGCGGATCGACGACGAGCTGGCGGACGAGGGCTACGACAGCGCCAGGCTGCACGCGACCGGCGCCAAGGTCTACACCACGATCGACCCCAAGGCCCAGAAGGCGGCCGAGGACGCGGTCGCGGAGAAGATGAAGGGCCAGACCGACGACCGGCTCCTCAGCGCGCTGGTCGCGGTGAGCCCGAAGACCGGCGGCATCCTCGCCTACTACGGCGGCCCGGACATCGTGAAGAACGCGGAGGGGAAGGACCAGACCGGCCAGGACCGGGCCAACCAGGCGCGGAACCCGGGTTCGTCGTTCAAGGCGTTCGACCTCACCGCGTACCTGAAGATGGGCAAGGGCCTCGGCGACACCTTCGACGGGTCCAACAACCGGAAGTTCGGCAACCCGCCGAAGACAATCCGCAACGCGGGCGAGAGTTCCAGCTGCGGCCCGCAGTGCACCGTCGCCACGGCGATGGAGATCTCGGCGAACACCGTGTTCTACGACATGGTCTACAACATCACGAAACCGGCGAAGGTGGCCCAGGCCGCCAACGAGGCGGGCGTGCCGACGTCGCCGCAGATGAGCCAGGACATCAACATCGCACTCGGCGGTGGCGCCACCGTGGCCACGCCGGAGGCCATGGCCGCGGGGTACGCCACCTTCGCCGGCGATGGCATGCAGCGTCCGGCCCACTTCGTCGCCAAGCTGACCAACGCCCAGGACGAAGTCGAGTTCGACGAGAGCAAGTACCAGGCCAAACCCGCGTTCGACAGTGACGCGCAGAAGACCGCGCAGATCGCCGGCAACGTGACCACGGCGCTCGGCCCGGTCATCAAGCACTCCAACCTGCAGTGCCCGGCCGGTCACCAGTGCGCCGGCAAGACCGGTACGCAGCAGTACGACCCGCGCGACGGCGACCCCGCCTCGTACAAGGACCGCAACGCCCAGACCTGGATGGTCGGCTACACGCCGTCGGTCTCGGCCGCGGTCTGGGTCGGCGGCGACGGCAACATCCCGCTGCACGACAACAAGAACAAGCCGATCTTCGGTAGCACCATCTCCGGCCCCATCTGGCAGGAGTTCATGAAGAACTACCTGGACGGGGCCCCGCCGGAGAAGTTCAACAAGGTCGACCCGATCGGCAAGGACGTCAGCGAAGTCACCACGACGCAGTCGAAGCCCTCGGACACGCCGACGCCGACGGAAACCCCGACCTCGACGCCGTCCGAGACGCCCACGGAGACCGAGACGGAGACCGAGACCTCGAGGACGAGGGTGAGCCGGCCGACACTGCCGGGTACGGGCGGACCGACCCCGCCACAGCCCGGCGACGGGCTCGCCCGGCCACCGGGCGCCGGAGAAGGCTGATCGGAGGCCCCGCACTGGGAACAGTGCGGGGCCTTCGCCGTTCCGGTGAACCACCGCCGCCCGTGGTCCGTGTGGAGTGTCGAGGGGTCTGCGCCCGCAGCCCACTTGCGTACCCGAGGACGGCCCCGTGTACACCGACCGAAATCGCTCGAGGTCCGGCCGGAGGCCGGTGCCGCGTGGTCGTTACCAGCCACGCCGGCCCCTTCCGCCGCGGCCGGCCGAACCGGACGAGTTCACCGCCGACGTCACCCCGGAGCCGGCGCCGGACGCGCGCAGGCGCCGCCGCTGGAAGACGGTCCGCCGGGTGCTGTACGTGCTGTCCGGCCTGTTCTTCCTGGTCCCCGCGGTCGCCTTCGTGATCACGTACTTCGCCGTCGACGTGCCGTCGCCGGACACGGTCGCGCAGTCGCAGGGCCAGGCGGTCACCTACCTCTACGCCGACGGCACCGAGATGGGCAAGGACGTGCCCACCGGCGGGAACCGGCAGATCCTGAGCCCGGCCCAGATCCCGGACGTCGTCAAGAAAGCGGTGATCGCCACCGAGGACGCGTCCTTCGAGACCAACTCCGGCTTCGACCTCTCCGGCATCGCCCGGGCCGCCTACAACCAGGTCACCGGCGGGTCCGGCGGCGGGTCGACGATTTCGCAGCAGTACATCAAGGTCTCGTCCGGCGACGACGCCCCGACGTTGACGCGCAAGTGGGTCGAGCTCGCGAAGTCGTTCAAGATGAACCAGACCTACGAGAAGGCGGACATCATCACCGCCTACCTCAACATCATCTACTTCGGCCGCGGCGCGTACGGCATCCAGTCGGCGGCGCAGGCGTACTTCGGCAAGGACGCCAACCAGCTGGACTACTCCGAGGCCGCGCTGCTCGCCGGCCTGATCCAGCAGCCGGGCCGGTCGGAGAACGGGACGGTCGCCCGCGACCGGTGGAGCACGGCACTGGACCGCATGCTGCGCAACGGGTACCTCTCCGCCGCCGACCGGAAGGCGGCGAAGTTCCCGGCACCGGTCCCGCTCGTCGAATCGCGGCAGGGGACCACGCTGAACCCGTTCGTCAAGAAGCAGGTGAAGGCCGAGCTGGCCGCGGCCGGGATTCCCGAGGAGAAGTACTACTCGGGCGGGTTCCAGGTGTTCACGACGATCGACTCGAAGGCACAGGAAGCCGCCGAGAAGGCCGTCGCCGAGGGCATGGCCGAACAGACCGACGACCGCATCCTCGACGCGCTCGTCGCCGTCGACCCCAAGTCCGGCGGCGTGCTCGCCTACTACGGCGGCGCGCCGATCGTGAAGGGCCCGAACGGCGAGGACCAGGCCGGACGCGACTGGGCGGACGAAGCGCACAACCCCGGGTCGTCGATGAAGCCGTTCGACCTCACCGCGTTCCTCAAGGGCGGCCGCGGGCTCAACGCGGTCTTCGACGGCCGCTCGCCGCGGACGTTCCCCGACGTGCCGCTGCCGGTGCGCAACGCCGGCGCCAGCAGCAGCTGTTCCGAGCAGTGCACGGTGGCCGAGGCGATGCAGCGGTCCACCAACACCGTCTTCTACGACATGGTGCTCAACGTGACCAAGCCGGGCGGGGTCGCCGAAGCCGCGCAGGAAGCGGGCATCCGCACGAAGGACACCGGCGGCCGCAGCGTGCTGTTCACCGGCGACAACAACATCTCCATCGGCGGCGGGCAGACCGCGGTCACGCCGGCGGACATGGCCTCGGCGTACGCGACCTTCGCCGCCGGCGGCGTCCAGCACGGCCGCCACTTCGTGCAGAAGGTGACGAACTCCGAGGGCGAAACCGCCTACGAGGCCGACACGCGCGCGACGGACGCGTTCGCCGACAACGACCGCGGCAAGAGCAGGCAGATCGCCGGGAACGTGACCGCCGCGCTGGCGCCGGTGATCCCGTTCTCCCGGCTGACCTGCCCGGCCGGCCACGAGTGCGCGGGCAAGACCGGCACCCAGCAGCACACGCCGGGCGACGACGAACCCGCGTCGGCGGCGAACACGAACTCGCAGACGTGGATGGTGGGGTACACGCCCTCGGTCGCCGCCGCTGTCTGGGTGGGCGGCGACGGCGACAAAGCCCTGCGCGGCCCGGCCGGCCAGCCGCTGACCCCGTCCCTGGTGGCCGGACCGGTGTGGCAGCGGTTCATGCAGCTCTACCTGTCCGGCAAACCGGGCGAGCGCTTCGACCGCGTCCAGGCGATCACCTCGCCGCAGGACGACCAGCTGCAGTTCCAGCTCCAGCAGCAGCAACAGTTCCAACAGCAGCAGCAACAACAGCAGGAGCAGCGCTTCACCATCGGCCGCGGCGGCAACCCGGATCAGCAGCAACAGCAGCAGCAGCAGAACCGCGTGCGGCGCGACGGCCGGGGTCCCGGACGCGGCAACGGGAACGACACCGGCCAGTCGAACTCCGGTCCGTGAAACCGGGGGAGGAGGCCGTGACCTCGGAGCTGGGGGTCACCGAGGTCACGGCCGGTCAGGGGGTCAGAGGTCGACCACGACGCCTTCGACGCCGGAGCGGTGGGCCGCCTCGATGACGCGCAGGGCCTCGACCGACGAGGCCGGGTCGACCGGGAACTCGCCTTCGCCGCGCAGCGCGTCGCGCACCTGGGCGTAGAACTGCTCGTAGCGGCCGGTCTCGGTGGGCACGGTCTCGATCTCCGGGCCGACGCCGAGCTTCCCGGCGTCCGCCGCGGGCTCGGTGCCCCAGCCCGCGTCGCCGGGACGCAGACCCGCCTTGATCTGCGGTTCCTGCACGTCGAGGCCGTACTTGGTGAACGTCGCCCGGTCGCCGAGGACGCGGAACCGTGGGTTCAGCGTGGCCGCGAGGGCGGTCGCCCACAGGTGCGACCGGACGCCGTTCGCGTGGTGCAGCGCGACGAAGACGTCGTCGTCGACCTGGACGCCGGCCCGGCGGCGGTCGACCTCCGCGTAGACGCGGGTGACCGGGCCGAACAGCTGCAGCGCCTGGTCGACGATGTGCGCGCCGAGGTCGTAGAGCAGGCCGCCGGCCTCGGCCGGGTCGCCGAACTCGCGCCAGTTGTCCTTGGGCTTCGGCACCCAGCGGTCGTAGCGGGACTCGAAGCGGAACACCTCGCCGAGGCGCCCGGAGCCGAGCACCTTCCGCACGGTGAGGAAGTCGGAGTCGAGGCGCCGGTTCTGGAAGACGGTCAGGCCGACGCCGGCCGCCTTCGCCGCGTCGACGACCTGCTGGGCTTCGGCCGCGGTCGGCGCGAACGGCTTGTCGACGACCACCGGCAGGCCGGCTTCGACCGCCCGCAGCGCGAGCGGCACGTGCGTGCGGTTCGGGGTGCTGACCACGACGAGGTCGAGCTCGCCGGCCCGCTCGAACAACGCGTCGGCGTCCGGCACGACCTCCGCGCCCGGGTGGTCGGTGCGGGCCTGGGCGGCGTTGCCCGACGTCGTGATCACCGCGGGGGTGAGCCCGGGCGTCGCGGCCACCAGGGGCGCGTGGAAGACGCGGCCCCCGATGCCGTACCCGAGGATGCCCACGCGCAAGTCGTCCGCCATGCCGCTATTAAACAACAGCGTTGCCTAACTGGCCAGACGTGGGAAGATCCTGTCCATGGCGGAGACCGGGGTGAACCTGCGCGACGTGCGCGCGCACAACCGCGCCCTGCTGCTCTCGCACATCCTGCGCGCCGGCGGTCTCAGCCGCGTCGAGCTGGCCGAACGCACCGGGCTCACCCAGCAGGCCGTCTCCAAGATCGTCCCCGAACTCCTCGACACCGGCCTGCTGGACGAGCAGCGGCAGCCGTCGGCCGGCGTCGGCAAACCCCGCACCACGCTGCGCATCCGGGCGGGCGCCCGGCATGCGCTCGGCGCGCGCCTCGACCGCGACGAGTACCACGTGCTGCGCGCCAACCTCGTCGGCGAGGTCGAGGAGACGGCGGGCGGCCCGCTGCCGCCCGGCTTCACCCCCGCGCAGGCCGTCGAAGCCATCGGGGCCACCACGCTCGAACTCGCCGACGGCTTCGACGTGCTCGGCCTCGGCCTCGGCGCGGTCGGCCCGCTGGACCACCGCGCCGGCCTGGTCCGCGACGCGACCAACATGCCCGGCTGGCACGACGTGCCCCTGCGCGACCTGCTCGAGCAGCGCACCGGGCTGCCGGTGACGCTCGACAAGAACACCAACGCCGCCGCGTTCGCGCAGCTCTGGCCGCACGGCGAGCCGACGGCGACCGCGGTGGTGCTCGTCGGCACCGGCATCGGCGTCGGCCTGCTGATCGACGGGCGGCTCTACCGCGGGCCGCGGACCAACGCGGGTGAGTTCGGGCACACCACGATCGCCTTCGACGGGCCGCGCTGCGCCTGCGGGCGCCGCGGCTGCGTCGAGATCATGGCGAAGCAGGCACCGGACACCCGGGCCGCCGCGGGCTTCCTCGGCGTCGGGCTGGCCGACCTGGTGCAGGTGCTCGACCTGGAGCGGATCGTGCTGGCCGGACGGGCGGTGCGGGACGAGCCGGACGTCCACCGCGAAGCCGTTTCGGACCGGCTGGGGGAACTGCTGCCGCTGCCGCACTGGCAGCGCATCGAGGTCGTCGAAGACCGCTCCGGCGAGGAGATCGTCACCCGCGGGGCGGCCGCGGAGGTGCTGGCCTCGTACTACGCGAATCCGGCGTGATCACCGGCTTCACCACCGCGCACGTCGATCACCGATACGATCCGCCTCGTGCCAGAGGAGACCACGCGGGAGCCGGAACCCGGTCCGGTGACGCTGACCAGGGCGGAACGGATCGTCCCGAGCTGGAACGAGCCCCTTGCGGCGGCGGTCACCAGACCACTCGGCGGCCCGCTCGGTGAGCACGCGGCGGTCGGCAGGCACTGGTTCTGGTCACCCCAGCGCGTCGGGCTGCTGCTGGCCACGCTGGCGCTGATGCTGTGCTGGTTCGGCAAGGGCTCCTGCATCCAGCAGTACCAGGACGCGAACGGCAACACCCAGCTCGACTGGCGGGCGGGCCGCCCGTTCGTCGCCATGTGCTACTCCGACATCGTGCCGCTCTACGGCTCCGAGCGGCTCGACCGGCCGGGCACCTTCCCGTACTACACGTCGTGGCAGGAAAGCTCCCAGACCGCCGAGGACAACACCCGGTACATGGAGTACCCGGTGCTCACCGGGCTCTTCCAGTGGGTCAACGCGAAGCTCGCGGCGGGCTGGTACAACGTCGCCGAGTCCGGCTGGCTGCCCGGGGCGCTGCCGGTGGCGATCTATTTCGACATCACCGCGTTGTTCCTCGGGCTCGCCTGGCTCGTCACCGTCTGGGCGACCGGCCGGACGGTGAAACGCCGTCCGTGGGACATGGTCCTGGTCGCGATCTCGCCGCTGGTGCTGGTGCACGCCTTCACCAACTTCGACGCCATCGCGACCGCGTTCACCGCGACCGGCCTGCTCGCCTGGGCGCGCCGGCGCCCGGTGCTCGCCGGCGTCCTGCTCGGGCTGGGCGCGACGGCGAAGCTCTACCCGCTCCTCCTGCTCGGCGTGCTGTTCTTCCTGTGCCTGCGCGCGGGCAAGCTGACCCCGTTCTGGAAGACCGCGGGCGCCGCGATCCTGACGTGGCTGGCGGTGAACGTGCCGTTCATCCTGACCGCGACCCGCGGCTGGTGGGAGTTCCTCCGGATGAGCGCCCTGCGGCCGATGGACCCGGACTCGCTGTACAACGTCTTCTCGTACACCACCGGCTGGGCCGGGTTCGACGGCGTGCTGCAGAAGAACCAGACGCCGACGTACCTCAACATCACCGTCGCCGTGCTGTTCCTGGCCTGCTGCGCCGGGATCGCCTACCTCGCGCTCGCCGCGCCCCGGCGGCCGCGCGTCGGCCAGCTCGCGTTCCTCGTGGTCGCCGCGTTCCTGCTGACGAACAAGGTGTGGAGCCCGCAGTACTCGCTGTGGCTCGTCCCGCTGGCGGTGCTGGCGATCCCGCGCTGGCGGCTGCTGCTCGGCTGGATGCTGATCGACGCCGTCGTCTGGGTGCCGCGGATGTTCTACTACCTCGGCGTCGACCACAAGGGCCTGCCCGAGGGCTGGTTCCTGGGCACGGTCGTGGTCCGCGACCTCGCCGTGGCCGGGCTGTGCGTGCTCGTGGTCCGGGAGATCTACCGCCCGGCGACCGACCTGGTGCGGGCCGACGGCGACGACGACCCGGCCGGCGGCTTCCTCGACGGCGCCCGGGACGTGATCATCCCGAACGCCACCCGGCGCCGCCGGCGGGCCGTGGCCGTCTAGCCGAGCTGCTCGCGCAGGTAGGCGATGTCGGTGGCCTGACCGTCGGCCGGCGTCTCGACGACGACCGGGGCACCCGCCTCCCGGGCGACGGCGACCAGCACCTCGGGGTCGATCGTGCCCTCGCCCTCGACGACGTTGGCGTGCCGGTCGCGGGTCGAGCCGAACTCGTCGCGGGAGTTGTTGAGGTGCACCAGGTCGATCCGGCCGGTGATGGCCCTGACCTTTTCGACGGCGGTGGCCAGGTCCCAGCCCGCGGCGAACGCGTGGCAGGTGTCCAGGCAGAACCCGGCGCCGAACTCGCCGACCTTGTCCCACAGCCGGGCGATGACGTCGAGGTCGCGGGTGATCGCGTTCTCGCCGCCGGCGGTGTTCTCGATCAGGATCGGGACCTTGAAGCCGCCCTTTTCCTGCTCGCGCTCGAACAGCTTGCGCCAGTTGTCCAGGCCCGCCTCGACGTCGTCGTTCGCGCCGACGTGCCCGCCGTGCACGATCAGGCCCTTGGCGCCGATCGCCGCGGCGCCGTCCGCGTGCTGGGTGACGTTCTTCCGGGAGGGAATCCGGATCCGGTTGTTCAGCGAAGCCACGTTGATCAGGTACGGCGAGTGGATGAACACCTCGACCGGGTCGGCCGCGATGGCTTCGCCGTGCGGGTGCGGCTTCGGGGCCTTCCAGCCCTGCGGGTCGGAGAGGAAGAACTGGACGACGTCGGCTTTGCGCTCGGCGACCGCGGTCAACGGGTCGTCGTCACGGACATGGGCGCCAATCAGCATGCCGAGCACGGTACTCCGGATCCCGTTTCCGGCCGGTGGGCCCGGTTGGTGACGCTCGTGGAGTACCGTGAGCGCGTTCCGTGATCCAGATTGGTCCGACTGCCGGAGGGCATGATGGGGAAGCACGTCGCCCGGATCACCGCACTGGGGTTCACGCTCGCGGCCTCGGCCGCGCTCGCGGCCTCGGCCGCGCTCGCGGCGCCGGCCGCCGCGGAGACCAACCCCACCCTCGGCGGGAGCTGCGAAGCCACGCTGCAGCAGGGTGGTTCGCCGGGCCTGACGCTCGACGCCGGCGCCCCGTTGAACGCCCCGAACCAGCTCACGGTCGGCCTCGACTCGAGCTCGCGGAACACGAACGGCTCGGCCCCCCTGCTCACGCTGCCCCTCGGCGACACGGTGAAGGCGCTCGGCATCGGCCGGGTACCGCTGGTCGGCGACGCGGCGGCGAAGGGCGTCTGCCCGGCCGCGCAGGGCACGGTCAACACGGTCGGCGGCCTGACGCAGGGTGTCGCCTCGCAGCTGCCGCCGCTGCCCCTGCCGCCGGGACCGAACCCGCCGCAGCCCGCGCCGCCCACCCCGCCCGGTCCGCCTGGTCCGACGCCGCCGAGCCCGGCGCCGAACCCGCCCGGCTCCAGCACCGGCCCGATCGTGACCGGTCCGGGGAACGCGGGCCTGCCGGGTGACGCGATCTCGGGCATCTACACCAACGCCGCACTGCTGCCGGGCAGCCTGGTCCAGGCGCCGGTGATCGCGCAGATCATCCCCGGCCAGCAGGTGCCGCCGACCGTCGACGCCCAGAAGTCGGGCACCGCGGAGGCCCTGCCCAGCATCACGCCGCCGGCGAAGCTGCCGATGCTGCTCGCGGTGCTGGCGCTGGCGATCGTCGCGGCCGCGCTGGTCCGCGCCTGGATCCGCCGTAGCCCCGCCTGACGCACGGTCACAGCCGCATCCACCCGAATGCCGGACATTTCTGAGCGAGCGGGCGTCACCGAGCTGCCTTAGCGTCGTTGTACTGGGAAGTAGGCGACGACACCAGGGGCGGCGAGCATGCAGGATCGGACACGGAGGGCAACAGCGGTCGGCGCGGCGGCGGTCGTCCTCGCGGGTTCGGCCGTGCTCGGCATGCCCGGCACCGCCTCGGCGGACACCGTCACGGCCAAGTGCGGTGACACGGTCAGCGCCAAGCCCGGCGACACGATCAAGGCCACCACACCGCTGCTCGGCCTGCCGCTCAACCTCGGCGTGGTCACCGAAACCACGAAGGTGCTGACCGGGACGATCAACGCGGTCCTCGGCACGCTGTGCCAGGTCACCGTGAAGGTGGTGAACACCGTCGTCTCCCCGGTGCCGGTGGTCGGCGCCCCCGCGGCGAGCGCGATCAACCAGGGTGTCCAGGGCGTGACCGGCGGCACCCAGCAGGGCCTCCGCTCGCTCACCGGCGGCGGCCAGCCCGCCCCGCAGCAGCCCGGCGGCACGGGTGGGAACCCGCAGCAGCCGCCGGCCCAGGGCGGGACCGGGGGCGCGCCGCAGAGCGGCACCCCGGCGGGCACCACGCCGATCCCGGACGCGAACAGCCCCCTTCTGCCCGGCTTCGCCGGCAGCCCCGTGTTCGGCGGCTTCCCGTTCACCCTCGGCACGGGTTACGCCCCCATGCGCGATTACAGCGGCATCCCGTTCGCGACGGCCGGGCTGTTCACGCCGTCCCCGGCGATCCGGTACGGCAGCCAGATCCCGGGTTACGCGCCGCAGTACGGCCTCACCGGCCCGGACGGCGCGGCGGAGGGCAATTCCGGCGTCCAGACCGCGGGCCAGGCGGAAGCGCTACCCTCGGCAACGGACGGATTCACGAACGGGTCGAATCTGCCCTTGTTGATCGCGGTTTTGGCACTCTCCGGAGTCAGCGCGGGCCTCGTCCGCACTTGGGTGCTCCGCCGAATGGCCGCTGCGAATTGAGCCGACTGCCGAGTATCTTTCGCGTATCTCGGTCGTTCATCCTGATGTTGTGTGCAACGACGCCCCCGTGATTTCCCTGGAGGACTGCTCGTGCGGAAGAGCTTGACCGTCACCGCCATCGCCGCGTTCATCGTCGGCGGCGCATTCCTCTCCACGGGCACGGCTTCCGCCGCGACGACCCTGGTCAGCACCAGCTGCACGGGCTCGGTCACCGGGCAGATGGGCGACCAGGTGGCGATCGACGGCGCCTCGGTCAAGACGCTGGTCACCAACGGCGCGAACAACGCCGGCACCCTGGCGATCGGCAGCTGGGCGGGCGACTCCATCGCCAAGAACCACTCGATCCCGGTCGGCCAGGTGCCGAACGCCGCCGGCGGCGAGGTGACCGGGGCCGCGATCGGCAAGGCGGTGCGGACCGCCCTCGCCAATTCCGGCACGTGGGGCCTCGGGCTCGACTGGAACAAGACCCTGAACAGCGTGGAGAGCACGGTCGCCAAGGGCTGCGGCCTCACGCTGCTCGCCGGCAACTACGTGGCCCCCAGCACCCCGGCCCAGCAGAGCGGCGGCACGCAGGGCCGCGCCGACACCGCTCCCGGCGGCGCGTCCGGCAACCTCTCGAACCTGAACCCGGGCACCGCCGGCGGCACGGGCGGCAGCGCCCCGATGCGCGACTACAGCGGCATCCCCACGGCGACCGCCGGCACGGCCGTCGCCCCCGGGGTGCGCTACCCCGCGAACGGCACCCTGCCCGGTGACGCCTCCGCCCCGCAGGCGGGCCAGGGCGACCAGAGCGGCCAAAGCGGTCAGGGCGCGGACATCCGCGACGCCGGCAACGCGCAGTCGCTGGCCTCGAACAGCGCGTCGAACGACGTGCAGCTGCCCATGCTGATCGCGGTGATCGTGCTCGCCGGGGTGACCGCCGGACTGGTCCGCACCTGGGTGCTCCGCCGGGCCGGCTGACCCCGCCGTCCAGTCCTGCCGGTACCCCCAGGTAGCCTTACCTGGACAAACCCTCCTGCCACGGACAGCCCGTGGCCGCGAGCCCATAGGAGGTGAGTGGTTGTGTCACGCCATTACGAGGTAATGGTCATCCTGGACCCCACGCTCGACGAGCGCACGGTCGCCCCCACGCTGGACAACTTCCTCAACGTGATCCGCACTTCGGGCGGTTCCGTGGAGAAGGTCGACGTCTGGGGCCGTCGTCGCCTCTCGTACGAGATCAAGAAGCACGCCGAGGGCATCTACGCCCTGCTGGACCTGAACTCCTCGGCCGACGCGGTCAAGGAGCTCGACCGGCAGCTGTCGCTGCAGGAGACCGTGCTCCGCACCAAGGTCATGCGTCGCGAGGTCAAGCGCGCCGCGGCCAAGCCCGCTGCCGCCAAGGCCTGAGCCCGAGGGGAACCCCGATGGCTGGAGACACCGTCATCACGGTGGTCGGCAACCTGACGTCCGACCCGGAGCTGCGCTTCACCCCGTCCGGTGCGGCGGTCGCGAACTTCACCGTCGCGTCCACCCCGCGCACCCTCGACCGGCAGTCCGGCGAGTGGAAGGACGGCGAGGCCCTCTTCCTGCGCTGCAACATCTGGCGGCAGGCGGCGGAGAACGTCGCCGAGTCCCTGACCCGCGGCGCCCGCGTCGTCGTGCAGGGCCGCCTCAAGCAGCGGTCGTTCGAGACGAAGGAAGGCGAGAAGCGGACCGTCGTCGAGCTCGAGGTCGACGAGATCGGCCCCTCGCTGCGCTACGCCACGGCCAAGGTCAACAAGGTCAGCCGCGGTGGCGGCGGTGACTTCGGCGGCGGCGGTGGCGGCGGTGGGAACCGCGGCGGCGGTGGCGGCGGCATGCCGGCCGACGACCCGTGGGGTTCCGCACCGGCCGCGAGCAGCGGTGGCGGCGGCTTCTCGGACGAGCCCCCCTTCTGATCTCGTACACATCCACAAAGATTTGAATTACCAGGAGTAGACAGTGGCCAAGCCACCCATTCGCAAGCCCAAGAAGAAGGTCTGCGTGTTCTGCAAGGCCGAGAAGAAGGGCCGCCCGGAACTGATCGACTACAAGGACACCAACCTGCTGCGGAAGTACATCTCCGACCGCGGCAAGATCCGTGCCCGTCGCGTCACCGGCAACTGCAGCCAGCACCAGCGTGACATCGCCATCGCGGTCAAGAACTCCCGCGAGATGGCGCTGCTGCCCTACACCTCGACCGCGCGCTAAGGGAGGGCACCGAAATGGCGAAGATCATCCTCACCACGGACGTGGCCAACCTGGGCGGCCCCGGCGACATCGTCGAGGTCAAGGACGGCTACGCGCGCAACTACCTGCTCCCGCGGGGCTACGCGATCGTGGCCTCCAAGGGCGCGGAGAAGAACGTCCGCACGATCCAGCGCGCGCAGGAGAGCCGTCGCATCCGCGACCTCGACCACGCCAAGGAGATCAAGGCGACGCTGGAGGGCCTCGGCGCCATCCAGCTGACCGGCAAGGCGGCCGCGGGCTCGAAGAAGCTCTTCGGTTCGATCACCGCCGGCGAGATCGTCGACGCGATCAAGGCGGCCGGTGGCCCGTTGCTCGACAAGCGCGTCATCGAGCTGCGCGACCACATCAAGACCGTGGGCAAGCACTCGGTCGGCGCCCGGCTGCACCCGGACGTCAAGGTCGACGTGCGGCTCGAGGTCAAGGCCGTCGCGCAGTAAGGCAGTAACGTCGTGAGAAGGCGGGTCACCCCTGGCGGGTGGCCCGCCTTCACGCTTTCCGGGGAACCTCGGACACCGCGGCGGCGTCGGAGGAGAATGGGCGAGGACGCGAAGGGGATGGGATCGCATGGCTAACGAGGTCAACATGTCCGCGCCGGCCGGTGGCGGCGGCTTCACGTTCGACGCCGACAAGATCGACGGCGTCATCAAGAAGTGGCAGGACCTGCAGGCCGACCTGAAGCGCGACTACGCCGACGCCAACCTGATGGCGAACGTGAAGGCGCCCGGCAAGGAGTTCGCCAGCGGCGACTGGGAGAAGCTCGCGAACCCGTCCGGCAAGGCGTTCCTCGAGCAGAACCAGAAGATGCAGGACTACGTCAAGAACTACATCGAGGCGCTGACCGCCGCGAAGCAGAAGATCACCACCAAGGAGTCGGACGCCTACACCGACCTTTCGAAGCAGGGGAACCAGGCCACGTGAACCGACGACTCCTCGCCGTTCCCGCGCTGGCCTGCGCCGTGCTCGCGCTCGCCGGCTGCGGCGGCAAGACCCGCGGCACCGCCAACCCGGCGCCGTCGACGGCCGAATCGGGCAGCGAGACCACCCGGTCCACCGCCGACACCGCGCCGCGGGTGCCGAGCCCGTTGAACACCGCGTCGATCACCTCGGACGCCTGCGCGACGATGAACGCGTCCGGGCGCTCCTCGCTCGGCCTCGGTGAAGGCCGGTCGCGGTCCACGGGCAACGGCCCGAGCTGCACGTTCCAGGAAGCCGCCGACCCGGGCAACCAGATCGACGTGACCACGGTGACGGCGAACAAGAACGGCCTGCAGGACGTCTACGACACCAAGGCGAACGACGCCTACTGGGGCGAAACCCAGGCCTACGGCTACCCGGGCGTCTACGCCGCCGCGGTGGACGACCGCAAGAACGGCAAGTGCGGCCTGTTCGTCGCGGTGACCGACCAGCTCGTGGTCAACATCCTGGTCCAGTACGACAACGGCGCCGGCGCCTCGGACCCGTGCTCCGTGGCGATGAAGTTCGGCGAGTCGATGATCCGCACCCTGGGAGGCTGAGATGCTGGAGCTGGTGCTCCTGGGCGGTTTCGCCGCCTACAACATGGCGACGACGCATTCGGACGACCACACGTCGGTGCAGGGCGACCGCAAGATCGACTGCTACGACATCTGGGAGAAGATCACCACCGGCCCGGGTGCCGGTTCGATCGAAAGCGGGCAGTCCGCGGCGAGCCGGCTGAAGGGCGCCTACGCCGAACGCCTCGGGACGATCGACGCCCTCGCCAAGGAGATGGACGCGGCCTGGACCGGCGGCGGTGCCGAAGCGGCGCAGCAGGCCGGCGCCCACCCGCTGCGGGTGTGGATGGAGGACTCCGGCACCAAGCTCACCGACTCCGACAAGTACCTCGGCGAGCAGCACAACGCCTTCACCACGGTGCACGCGCAGGTGCAGCAGGTGCCGAAGGAACCGCCGAAGAACAACCTGCTCAACGCGATGACGCCGTGGACGACCGACACCGACCGGGCGATCCGCGACTACAACAGCAAGGGCCAGGCCAACGTCGACGCCTTCAACACCTACTACAAGGCGAGCAACGACAACGGCCAGAAGATGCCGACGTACTCCGCGCTGAAGGGCCAGCAGGAGAACGTCAACGTCGACGGCGGCCAGAACGGCAAGAAGAAGCCGGGCGACGACGGCCGCGGCAACGGGAACGACGGCACCGGGAACCCCAACGGCACCGGCTCGGTCCCCGGGGTGAACATGCCGGGCCCCGGCAGCGTCCCGTCCTTCCCCGGCCAGCCGAACACCCCGGGCGGCAGCTTCGACCCGGGCAAGGTGCCGGGCTTCGACCCGGCGAAGCCGCCGAACTTCGACCCCTCGCAGATCCCGGGCGGGACCTACGACCCGTCCAAGATCCCCGGCGCGGGCACCTACACCCCGCCGAACTTCGGCGACGGCACCCACTCGTCGGGGTTCACCCCGCCGAAGATCCCCGGGGCCGGCGGGTTCGGTCCCGGCGGCGGCGCGGGCGGCGCGGGCGACTTCTCCATCCCGGGTGGCGGCTTCGGGCCCGGCGGCTCGGGCGGGATCGGCGACCCGTCGGCCGGCTTCGGGCCGGGCGGTGTGGGCTTCGGGCCCGGCGGCTCGACCGGGGCCATGCCCGGCGGCGGGGACGCGGCCGGCGCCGGCCGGGGCGGCGCGGGTGCCGGCGGCGCGATGGGCGGCGCGGCGGCGGGTCGCGCGGGTGCCTCCGGGATGGGTGGCATGGGCGGCATGCACCCCGGCGGCGCCAAGGGCCAGGGCGGCGGCGACGAGGAACGCACGTCGAAGTACCTGCTCGGCGACGACCCGAACGACATCTTCGGGACCGACGAGCTCACCGCACCGCCGGTCATCGGCGAGTAGCGCACGCGGGCCCGCCGGGCGCGTGCCAAGATGGGCGCGCCCGGCGTTTCCCGTGATCACCGGGTTCATCGAGTTCGATTCCACTGGGGGCAGAAGCGGTGCTGGACAGGCAGGTCACCATTTCGACCGGCACCCTGATCAACCTGATCCGGCGCCGGGGCGGCGAGCCGCACACGGTGCTGTCCGAGACGCCGACCTGGTACAGCGACGAGGCCCAGCGCGCCGAGGACGAGCAGACCAACGCCGAGCTCGCCAAGGCCGGGCTGTTCGGCCCGCGCGGCATGCACCCCGGGTTCGTCGCGACGATCGAAGCGATCGCCCGGCCGCAGCTGGAGTACTACGGCTGGATCGACGGCGGGTTCCAGGGCAAGCCGGTGAGCTACCGGCTGCTCGCGGGCAGCGCCGGCGGCGAGGCGTTCGTGCTGGCCAAGCACGAGGAGCTGGACGCCGTCGTGCTGGAGTCGTCGCGGCCCGGCGAGCTGCTCGACGACTTCCTCGGCCAGATCCCGAAGCTGGCGCCGGGCCGCGGGACACCGCTCGCGGTGCCGAAGAGCCGGCTCGAGGGGACCGCCCGTGGCGACGACGGCGGGTTCGCGGTGCTCCGCAGCGACCGCCCGGCCGAGGGTTCGCAGGAGGTCGAGGAGCTCCGCCGGATCCTCGCGTTGCGCCGGATGGGAAGCGGCAGCCTCTACGTCGCGGCCCGCAGCCGCACCGGCGCGCGGCACCGGATCGAACGCCCGGTGAACTACATCGATACCTCGGAAGGCCGCTGGCTGACCGAGGAGATTCCGGGACGTGGCGAGAACCGGATCGCCTTCACCCCGGCCGACCAGCGCGTTCTCGCCGACCGGTTACGCAGCGCACAGGGCCGGCTCACTGCGGCCTGAGTGACGGGCCGTTCAGCCCACCGGGTTACGCGTCTACCCTCCGTGATTTTCATCCACAGGCCGCGCGGTCCAATGGGTCCGAGCTGGTCCACGACACGCCGAAGAACGGACTTCCCGCGACACGCCGGACGAGTTTTCCGCGAGTTCTCCACACCTTGTACACAGCCCTTGACCAGCGGATTCACCAAAGCCGATCACGCTTGTCCCCAACTTGTCCACAGCTCTCGCGGCACCTGTGATTGGTTACCCCCGTTCATCCCCAGGTTGTCCACAGATGGGTCCCCACCCTGAATTGCCATCGGCCTTCCGGGGGATCTAGCGTGCCCGCTCGGGCCTGTACTCACGGTGGCGCTCCGCGTGTCTGCGGCAGCCGGCCGGCGTTGTCGCCGATCATCGGGGGACGAGGTCCGGGCGGCCGGCTGCACGAGCACCGGCCACGTGCTTCGAGAGCGAAGATCCGGCATAATCGAACGGGTGTTCGACACGATGAGGAGGTGTCCGGGGCGGTGGCTCTGACCGACGACCGCAGTCCGATGTATGCGGAGGAAGACCCGGGGCCGAGCGACCCCGGTACGGGTGGTTTCGACCGCCAGCCGCCGCAGGACATCCCGGCCGAGCAGTCCGTGCTCGGCGGCATGCTGCTGTCGAAGGACGCGGTCGCCGACGTCATCGAGGCGCTCGGCCCCGACGACTTCTACAAGCCGGCGCACCAGGCGATCTACGACTGCATCCTCGACCTCTACGGCCGCGGCGAGCCGGCCGACCCGATCACGGTGTCGGCCGAGCTGGAGCGGCGCGGGGAGCTGGGCCGCGTCGGCGGCGCGCCCTACCTGCACACGCTGATCGCGACGGTGCCGACCGCGGCGAACGCGGGCTACTACGCGGAAATCGTCTCGGAGAAGGCGGTGCTGCGCCGGCTCGTCGAGGCGGGCACCCGGATCGTGCAGTACGGCTACGGCGCGGCGGCGGGCGACGGCGCGAACATCGACGAGGTCGTCGACCGCGCGCAGGCCGCGATCTACGACGTCACCGAGCGGCGGACCAGCGAGGACTACGTCGCGCTGGAAGAGCTGCTGCAGCCGACGATGGACGAGATCGACGCGATCGCCTCGCGCGGCGGCCAGTCCCAGGGCATCCCGACCGGGTTCGCCGACTTCGACGAGCTGACCAACGGCCTGCACCCCGGGCAGATGATCATCGTCGCCGCCCGCCCCGGTGTCGGCAAGTCGACCCTCGGCCTGGACTTCGCGCGTTCGGCGTCGATCCGGCACGGCCTGACCAGCGTCATCTTCTCGCTGGAAATGAGCCGCACCGAAATCGTCATGCGCATGCTGTCGGCCGAGGCCAAGATCCGCCTCGCCGACATGCGCGGCGGCAAGATGTCGGACGACGACTGGACGCGGCTGGCCCGCCGGATGAGCGAGGTCTCCGAGGCACCGCTGTTCGTCGACGACTCGCCGAACATGACGATGATGGAGATCCGCGCGAAGGCCCGGCGGCTCAAGCAGCGCCACGACCTCAAGCTCGTCGTCCTCGACTACCTCCAGCTCATGACGTCCGGCAAGCGCGTCGAGTCCCGGCAGCAGGAAGTCTCGGAGTTCTCCCGGCAGATGAAGCTGCTGGCGAAGGAGATCGAGGTCCCGGTGATCGCGATCAGCCAGCTGAACCGTGGTCCGGAACAGCGCACGGACAAGCGCCCGATGCTGTCCGACCTGCGTGAGTCCGGCTCCCTCGAGCAGGACGCCGACCTCGTCATCCTGGTCAACCGCCCGGACGCCTGGGAGCGCGACGACCCGCGAGCGGGCGAGGCCGACCTGATCATCGCGAAGCACCGCGCCGGCCCGACGGCGACGATCACCGTCGCGCACCAGCTGCACTACAGCCGCTTCGTCGACCTCTCGCACGACTAGGGCTCAGCCGAGGGCGCTGTACCCGCGGACGAACGCCGTGAGGAGCCGGCCGAACGTCTCGCGGTCCTCCTCCGGCCAGTCCGCCATGACCTCGGCGAACACCCCGCGGCGAAAGGCGTGCATCTCCTCGAGGTGGGCCTGGCCGGCCTCGGTCGGCACGAGCACCGCACGCCGTCCGTCGCGCTGATCGGCTTCGCGGCGCAGCAACCCCTGGTCGACCGCGCGCGCCACGAGGCGGCTGGCGCGTGGCTGGTCGACGCCCATCGCCGCGCTCAAGGCCGTCACCGTGCCGGGTTCTCCGCGCTCGGCGAGCTCTTCGACGACGTCGAGCAGCTCGAACACCGGGTCGTGCGCGCCGCGGCCCCGCGCCTTGCCGATCCGGCTCAGCGCCCGCCGTTGCTGGCTGCGGCGGATCGCGATCATCGCGCGCTCGACGTCGGCCACGGCGTCCGTCATGGTTGCTCCACCTCCGAACTGCATGTACTTTTACATGTAGTTGTTCATTGACATCTCGGAGTCCTCATGAAACCCCTCGGCTGGTGGCTGCGCCACCTCCACGAGCTCCTCGAATCCTCCATGACCCAGGTCCTCGAGGCGGAGTCGCTGACCCGCCGGCACTGGCAGGTACTCAACACGATCGCCCTCGGCGCCCGCACGCCGGAGCAGGTCGACGCGGCCATGGCGCCGTTCGTCACCGGCGAGGGCTCGATGGCCCCGAAGGTGGCCGACCTGCGCACCCGCGGCTGGGTCGCCGAGGACGGCACCTTGACCGCCGACGGCCGCGAAGCGCACGCCCGCGTCGAAGCACGCATCAAGGAGTTCCGCGCGACGTCCATGGCGGGCATCAGCGACGACGACTACCGCATCACGCTGCGGACGCTGGAGCGGTGCGCCGCCAACCTCGAAGCCGCCTGAGGAATATCCCGGGACTCCTCGACGTCAAGTACTCTAGTAGTTGAACTTTCAATCACTGGAGCCGTCGATGACCCGCACCCCGGTCCTCTACCTCAGCCACGGAGCGCCGCCGCTCGCCGACGACGCCACGTGGACCCGCCAGCTCGCCGGCTGGTCGGCCGACCTGCCGACGCCCCGCGCGATCCTGATCGTGTCGGCGCACTGGGAGGAAGCGCCGCTGACCATCGGCGCGACGACGACCGTGCCGCTCGTGTACGACTTCTGGGGCTTCCCCGAGCGCTACTACCAGGTGCGGTACGCGGCTCCGGGCGCCCCGGAACTCGCGGCCAAGGTCCGGAAGCTGCTCCACTCGACCGAAACGCCGGTGCACGACGCCCCGGAGCGCGGCCTGGACCACGGCGCCTACGTTCCGCTGGTCGAAATGTTCCCGGCCGCCGACATCCCGGTGCTGCAGGTTTCGATGCCCTCGCTCGACCCGCAGGAGCTGTTCGACCTCGGCCGCAAGCTCGCGCCGCTGCGCGACGAAGGCGTGCTGATCATCGGCAGCGGCTTCTTCACCCACAACCTGAGCGGCATGGCCCGCGCCACCGACGGGACACCGCCGGCGTGGTCGGCCGAGTTCGACCACTGGGGCGACGAGGTCCTGCGCAGCGGGGACGTCGACACGCTGCTCGACTTCCGGCACAAGGCCCCGGCGGCGGCGCTCGCGCACCCGCGGATCGAGCACTTCGCGCCGCTGTTCGTCTCCCTCGGCGCCACCACGGACGAGGGCTCCGGCCGCACGGTGATCGACGGCTTCTGGCACGGCCTGGCGAAGCGTTCCCTCCAGTTCTCCTGATCGGCCCGGAGACGCAAGCGAGCCCCAGGAGCCGGGTGGCTCCTGGGGCTCGTCGTCTCCAGGGAAGGAGAGCTATTCGGTGTTCGCGGGAGGCCCGCGTCCGCGGTCCGTCGCCGGAGCGCTCCGTGCGAGGTCACCCTCGCGGCGCGGTGGAGCGCCGGGCGGCGTGATCGCGGGGATCGTGGGCCGGCGGGCTCTCGGGAGAACCCGCCGGCTTCACCGCACTACTTGCGCTTGACCAGGCCCATCAGCTTCGCGAGGAAGCCGGTGGAGTCCAGGCCCGACATCGCCGGCACCTGCGGGGTGCTGTCCAGCACCGGCAGCTTGGCGTTCACCGGCACGGCCGGGGCGACGGGCAGCGCCGTCGGCAGGACGGCCGGGACCTCCAGCGGCAGCGCCGGCGCCGCGACGGGCAGGCCGGTGGCCGGCACGTCCGCACGCTCGGTGCCGTGGCCCGCGAGCGAGCCCAGCGACGACAGGCCGTTCACCGCGGGCAGCGCGGTGGGCAGCGCCGGCAGGGCCGGCTTCGGCAGCGCCGGAACGCCACCCAGGGCCGGCAGCGCCGGGGCGGCGATGGGCAGGCCCGCGGCCGGCACGTCGGCCCGCTCGGTGCCGTGGCCGCCCAGGGTGCCCAGCGACGCCAGGCCGTTCACCGGCAGCGCCGGGACGGTCGGCTTCGGCAGGGCCGGCTTCGGCAGGGCCGGCTTCGGCAGCGCCGGGGCCGGCAGGGTCGAGACACCCGACAGCGGGCTGGTCACCGACGGCACGTCGGCGCGCTGGGTGGCCAGCGGAGCCGCGACCGGCAGCGCGGGCAGGCCCTGGGTGGGCAGCCCGGCGGTCGGCAGGTTGCTGGCCAGGCCGGTCACCGTCGGCAGCCCGCTCATGGGCAGGCCCTGGGTGGGCAGGCCCTCGGTGGACAGGTTGCTGGTCTGCAGCGCGCCGGTCAGCCCGTCGAGCGAGGGCAGACCGCCGACCAGGCCGGCCACCGGCAGCTTGCCGGACAGGCCGTCCACCGACGGCAGGCCGCCCTGGGTGGGCAGGCCGCTGCGGAGCGCGGCCAGCGACGGCAGCTCGTCCGCCGCCAGCTCCGAACCCTCGGCCGGGAACGCGATGGGGTCCGCGGCCTCGTCGTCGATGCTGGTCATGTCCGTCGCGTGCGCGGTGGCGACCCCGAGCAGCTCGAGCGGCACGCCGAAGATCTGCACCGGGAGCGCGAACGCGTGGTAGGCGTTGATGCCCGACAGCGCGGACTGGTCGCCGGCGGTGACGGCCTTGCCACCGTTGTCCGTGGTCAGCGTGTTGTCGCCGATGGCGTGCGCCACGCCGCCCACGGTCACCGCGTCGCCGAACAGCTGCGCGATCGCGGTCACCGGCAGGTCGAGGATGTTGCCCGAGATCGCGCCTTCGACACCGGAGGTGGTGTCGTCGCCCGCGTTCTCGACCTCGGTCATGTTGATGCCGGCGCCCTTGGCGACGCCCGCCACGCTGGCGGCGTCCCCGAAGACCTGCGCCACCGCGAGGGGGTCGACGCCGACGATGTTGCCGGCCACGCTGCCGCGGTCGCCACTGGTGGTGGCGTCGCCGCCCGCCTCCGACTCGACGTCGTTGGTGCCCTTGCCGGTGCCCAGCGCGGCCGCGGCGATCCCGTCGCCGAAGACCGAGCCGGCGCCCGCGATCGGGGCCTTGACGATGTTGCCGGTCAGCGCGCCGTCGCGGCCGTCGGTCACGGCGTCGCCGCCCGCCGTCGCGTCGGTGATGTTGTCGTTCTCGCCGGTGCCGATGCCGCCGAGGGCGCCACCGACGCCCATCGCCTGCACGGGCAGCGCGACCGGGGCTTCGACGATGTTGCCCGCGCCGGCACCCGCCGGGCCGTGGGCCTTGACGTCGCCGCCCGCGTTGGACGTCGTGTCGGTCGAGCCCTTGCCGTGGCCCTGGCCGATCAAGGCGCCACCGATATTGGCCGCCTGCACCGGGGTCGACAGCGGGACGGTGCCCAGGTTCGAGCTCAGGAAGCCGCCGTCGTCCACGGTGCTGCCACCGCCGCCGCCGGAGACGACCTTGGTCTCGTCGGCCGCGCCGGAGCCCTGGCCGATGAACGAGCCACCGATGCCGAAGACCTCGGCGGGCAGGCCCACCGGGACCTGGACGACGTTGCCCGAGCCGGACGAGTTGGCGCCCTGGGTGCCGTCGTACGCCCCGGCGGTGACCGTCTTGTCCTCGGTCGCCGTGCCGGTCGCGTTGCCGATGTGGCTGCCGCCGATGCCGAAGACCTCGGGCGCGCCCGCGGCCTGGGTGTTGACGATGTTGCCGCCGAGGAAGGCGCCGTTGCCCTTGGTGTAGCTGCCGTTGCCGGCGTTGGCGTCGGTCGTGTTGTCGTGGACCGCGTTCGCCTGGCCGATGTACGTGCCACCGATGCCGAAGGCCTCGACCGGCAGCGCGACCGACGGGTTGAGGACGTTGCCCGACCCGCTGGAGTCGTCACCGGTGGTCTTGACGAAGCCACCCGAGTCGACAGTGCTGGA
The DNA here is from genome assembly GCF_053586895.1 of Amycolatopsis sp. NPDC003731. Taxonomy (NCBI): domain Bacteria; kingdom Bacillati; phylum Actinomycetota; class Actinomycetes; order Pseudonocardiales; family Pseudonocardiaceae; genus Amycolatopsis; species Amycolatopsis sp. NPDC003731. Next base: position 22,786 of record NZ_JBSFNC010000002.1, read on the forward strand.
GGAACTGCCGGCGCAGGGGATGCCCGCCGAGGCGTTGCCGATCCACGAGCCCGCGACGCCCGCGACGTTCGCGATCGGGGAGAGCGAGGCCGCCCCGCCGTTGCCGGACAGGAACGAGTCGTCGCCGCTGGTCTCGAGGTAGGTCGGGATGCCCAGGCTGCCCTTGCGGGTGGCCCCGGCCGTGGCGTCGGCGGAGGTGTTGCAGCCGTCGGAGTTCGACAGCGAGCCCCACACCGCACCGGAGTTGCAGTTGAACTTGACCGGCAGGGCGATCGGCGCGCCGATCACGTTGCCCGACCCGGAGGCCTGGTCGCCGGAGCTCAGCAGCGAACCACCGGAGGTGGCGACGGTGTCGGCCGAGTAGCCGTGGCTCTGCCCGTTGCCGAGCAGGTAGGAAGCGGCGTTGCCGGTGACCTGCACCGGGGTGGCGAACTGGCCCGCCACCACGTTGCCGGAGAGCGCGGAGCCGTCGCCGGTGGTGTCGACGTCCCCGGTCTCGGTGGCGCTCTGGCTGGCTGATCCGCCGGTCACGCGGCCGGTGCCGCCGGCGACCCCGCCGCCGTTGCCGGCGATCTGGACGGGGAGCGCCCAGTCGAGGACGACGACGTTGCCCGCGAGGCTGGAGTCCTTGCCGGTCGTCTTGACGTCCTGGTCGTGCGTCCACGTCTGCGAGTGGTCGCCGCCCTGGACGTGCGCGTCGCCGATGACGCCGATGGCGTTGTCGACGATCTGGATCGGGACGACGAGGTCACCCGTGACCTTGTTGCCCTTGAGGTTGTTGTGGCTCGGCGTGAACTTGCCGCCGAGGGTGCTCTCGTTGATCGGGCTCGCGTCGTCGAACTGCTTCGCAGCCTCGTTCGCGGCCTGGGTGACCGGCTTGGTGCTCAGCTCCGTCTGCCCGGCGGGCAGGTCCAGCTGGCCGAAGGGGGTGCCGACCGCGTTGTTGGACTCCTGGATCGGAGCCGTGACGTTCAGGTCGAGCGGCGAGGCAGGGGTGTCAGGGTTGACGTTCTCGTCAGCCGAGGCGATGCCGGTGCCCAGCATCAGCAACCCACCCGTGACAAATGCGGTCTGGAGTCCGCGCTTTGCCCACGTCTGCATGGGGTTTTTCTCCTTTATTTCGGGTTCCCTTGCGGGTTCATGGGGGTGCGCTCGTCGAATCGGAAAGGTCCGAGCCGCACCAGGGGGGAGGTGGAACTTCGTGCGGGCGCGAGAAAGCGCACCGCCGTGTCACGGGGATTGCGCGGACGCCAAGCCGTCAGCGAAGGACGGACGTGGACGCCTCAGCGACCCGTGAAGGGAGGTGTTCAGTCAGGAGTGACGCCGGGCTGTTCGCCCGGGGTGCGCAGCGAGTGGCGCAGGCCGGCGCGGCTCATCGCCGCGACAGCGGAGTCGACGGCTTCGGTCGTCCAGAAGGGGACGCCGAAGTTGAAACCGTCGAGGTGTCCACCGGGGGCCGTGGTGCCACCCGGGGCGGTGGGGACGGCCGGCGCGATCGGAAGCTGCGCCGGAGTCAGCGGCGACGGCAGCTCACGGTGCCCGTCGCGGGAGTCCCCCGCGGCACCGGTGCCGTCGTGCCGGCCACCCGCCGGCATCGCGAGCGCGGCTCGCAGCGCGGCGGGAAGTTCGACGGTCGAGACGGCGGGCGTGCCCGCGACCTCGCCGGTACCGGAGGTCACCGGCTCCTCCTCGACCGGGGCGGTGCCCGGGAGGACGGGGAGCGGGACCAGGTCGCCGTGACCGGCCGGGTCGAGCAGCTGCCACACGTGGCGGCCGAAGTCGGTGGCCGGCGCGGGGGCGATGGTCTCCTCGATGACCTGGCGGGTGTCCTCCGGCTTGCGCGCGATGTGCTCGAACGCGCCGAGGGTGCGCTGGGCCGGGCTCAGCACCGCGTCGTCGGCGAGGTCGGTGACCGAGGTACTGACGTGCTCGGAGACCTCGTGCTGCAGCGTGCCGGCGTCGGTGCGGCCGCACCGCGGGGCCTGCGGCTCGCTCCAGGTCGTCGCGTCCTGGTGGCAGGCGGCGTCGGCGACCGAGCCGGCGACCTCGCCCGCGAAGTGCCCGGCGCCGCGGTTCACGTCGCCGATCCCGGCCGCGGTGGCGTCGGTGACCGGGGTGACGGAGGCGGTGCCCACCTGGACGGTGTCGGCGGAAGCGGCGGCGTCGGAGACGAACCACGCGGCGGCGGTGCCCGCCATCGCGCCACCGAGGACCAGCAGCGCACGCGACACGAGACGGCCGACGCGCTTCGCGCCCTGCCCCTCGTTCGTCGCGGTGGTCGCCACTAGTGGTCTCCTCGTGCTGGGTTCGTGATCCGGCCGTTGCGAAAGCGACCTAATCAAACCGGCGCCGCGCCGCGCACCCTCGACACGACTTGATGCCCCCATCGTGTGAAAGACACACGGTGTAGCCCGATTTGACGGTCGGTGATCATCCCTGGCCGTCACGCGTGTCGGACGCGGCCGCGGGAAAGCGGCCGAATCGGGCGGAGCAACCGCTACGGTGAGCCGGTGACCCACGCGCGACGTGAAGACCCGTTTCTGCCGGAGCACGAGGACGTCACCGGGCTGATCCCCCGGGGCCTACGGATAAGTGCCGCACTGGCGTGGCGGTTGATCGTGGTGGCGGCGGCCCTGTACGTCGTGGGTTGGGTGATCGGCCGCCTGTCCGTCGTCGTGATCCCGCTCGGCATCGCCCTGCTCCTCTCGGCGCTGCTCGCGCCGGCCGTGCAGAAGCTCGTGGCGGTCCGGTTCCCGCGGGGACTCGCGACGGCGATCGTGCTGATCGCCGGGCTGGCCGTGCTGGGCGGGCTGCTGACGTTCGTCGTCACGCAGTTCTCGAGCGGCCTGCCCCAGTTGCAGCGGCAGCTCAACGAAAGCCTCACCCAGATCAAGGACTGGCTGATCTACGGCCCGATCCACCTGCGGCAGGAGCAGATCCAGCAGTTCATCAACCAGGTCTTCGGCTTCCTGCAGAACAACCAGAGCTGGCTCACCGACACGGCGCTGACCACGGCGAGCACGGTCGGCGAAATCGTCACCGGCTTCCTGCTCACGCTGTTCATCACCATCTTCTTCCTCAGCGGCGGCGACGGGATCTGGACGTTCCTCGTCCGCGTCGCGCCCCGCCGGGTCCGCAACCGGGTCGACGTCGCCGGGCGCCGCGGGTTCGCGTCGCTGGTCAGCTACGTGCGGGCGACGGCGGCCGTGGCGGTCGTCGACGCCGTCGGCATCGGCATCGGCCTGTGGATCGTCGGCGTGCCGCTGGTGATCCCGCTGGCCACGCTGGTGTTCCTCGGCGCGTTCATCCCGATCATCGGCGCGGTCATCACCGGCGGTGTCGCGGTGCTGATCGCGCTGGTCACCAACGGCTTCATCGGCGCGGTGATCGTGCTGGCCATCGTGATCGGCGTGATGCAGCTGGAAAGCCACGTGCTGCAGCCGCTGCTGCTCGGGCGCGCGGTGAAGCTGCACCCGCTCTCCGTCGTCCTCGCCATCACCGTCGGCCTCGTCGTGGGCGGGATCGCGGGCGCGCTGATGGCGGTCCCGATCCTGGCCGTGCTCAACGCGGGCGTCCGGTCCCTGCTGCACGAGGAGAACCCGGACCCGGCCGAGGTGAACGTCCTCGCGGACCAGGCCGCCCAGCCGAACGACGCCGAGCCCGGCTCGCCGGGGGCCACCGTGCCGACCCGCGGCGAAGACGAAGACGAGAAGTGACCGTCCGGCGGACGCCCGACCCCGTCACGCCCATGTGGCGGGGCGTGCTGGCCTTCCGCTTCCTCACCTGGTCGTTCGCCTGCGGCACGGTGATCGTCCAGAGCGGTCAGTACCGGCGCGAGTGGCTCGCGTGGACGATCCTCGGCGTGATGGCCGTGTGGTCGGTCGTCAGCAGCTTCCTCTACCTGCGCGAGCGGACGCGGCCGCCGTCGCTGGTCGTCTTCGACCTCGTGTTCACCACCGGGCTGCTGCTGAGCTCGCCATGGGTGCTCAGCGACACGCAGTTCGCGCTCAACGTCCCGCTCATCACCACGGTGTGGGCGGCCGTGCCGCCGGTCGCCGCGGGCGCCCGGTTCGGCGCGTCCGGCGGGGTGCTCGCCGGGCTGGTGGTCGGGGTGGCGACCGGGCTGGCGCGGGAGAAGTTCGACCTCGACGTCGCCCGCGACGGCGTCCTGCTCGCCGCCGCCGGCCTGCTGGTCGGCATGGCTTCGACGATGGCCCGCCGGTCGTCGGCGCGGCTGGAGCAGGCATTGCGGAAAGAAGCGGCGACGGCCGAGCGGGAGCGGCTGGCGCGTTCGATCCACGACAGCGTGCTGCAGGTGCTCGCGCGGGTCCGCAAGCGCGGCAACGAGGTCGGCGGCGAAGCGGCGGAGCTGGCCCGGCTGGCCGGCGAGCAGGAGATCGCGCTGCGGTCGCTGGTGACGACCGAGCCGGTGCAGCTGACCGACAGCGGCACGATGAGCCTGCGCGCGGCGTTGCAGGTGCTCGCGACGTCGTCGGTGCAGGTCTCGGCCCCGGCGGACGACGTCGAGCTGCCCGCGCACGTCACCGGCGAACTGGTCGCCGTGACCCGCGAAGCCCTGTCGAACGTGGAGAAGCACGCGGGCCCGGACGCGCACGCCTGGGTGCTGCTGGAGGACCTCGGCGACGAGGTCGTGGTGAGCATCCGGGACGACGGACCGGGCATACCGGACGGCGTTCTCGAGCAAGCCGCCGCGGACGGGCACCTCGGCGTGGTGGAATCCATCCGGGGGCGGGTCCGCGATCTCGGGGGGAGCGCGACCCTCGACACCGGGCCCGGCCGGGGCACGGAGTGGGAGGTCAGGGTGCCGAGCACGAGGGGTGCGAGATGAGCGACGAACCGCGGATCTCCGTCATGGTGGTCGACGACCACCCGATCTGGCGCGACGGGGTGGCCCGTGACCTCACCGAGCACGGCTTCGACGTCCGGGCGACCGCGCCGGACGCCGACGCGGCGGTGCGGATCGCCCGCACCGTACAGCCGGACGTCGTCCTGATGGACCTGAACCTGGGCAGCACTTCCGGTGTGGACGCGACCCGCGAGATCACCGCGGCGCTGCCGTCGACGAAGGTGCTGGTGCTCTCGGCGAGCGGCGAGCACAAGGACGTCCTGGAGGCGGTGAAGGCGGGCGCGTCCGGGTACCTGGTCAAGTCGGCGTCCGCGGTCGAGCTGGTCGACGCCGTCCACCGGACCGCGGCCGGCGACCCGGTGTTCACCGCGGGCCTGGCCGGGCTGGTGCTCGGCGAGTACCGGCGGATGGCCGACGCGCCGGCGGAGGGCGCCGAGCCACCGCGGCTGACCGAGCGTGAAACCGACGTCCTGCGCCTGGTCGCGAAGGGGCTGACCGCGCGGCAGATCGCCGAGCGGCTCGTGCTGTCGCACCGGACCGTGGAGAACCACGTGCAGTCGACGCTGCGGAAGCTGCAGCTGCACAACCGCGTCGAGCTGGCCCGGTACGCGATCGAGCACGGCCTCGACGAGGAGTGACCCTCAGGGCACGACCGCCAGGCCCGACCAGGTGCCGGCGGGCAGGGCGGCCCGGCTCAGCCGCCACTGCGGTTCGCCGGGGTGCCAGGTGGCGAGGACGCGGTCGGCGAGCACCAGGTCCCCGGCCGCCGACCAGCCGAAGCCGCCGCCGCGTTTGAGGTGCTCGGTGACGAACGGCATTCCCGGGGCGTGATCCCAGGTCGGCCCGTCCGGCCGCAGCAGCCAGAGGTCCCGCGTCTGCGTGCTGGTGCCGCGGTAGGCCGGGTTCGCGAAGTCGACGGCCCAGATCGCTCCTTCGCGCGAGGGCACCACGGCGGGTGCCGGGCCGATCGACGGCCGGCTGAGCTTCTTGCTGCTGTTGTCCCGCAGGTCGACCAGGGTGAGGTCGGTCAGGCCGTCGAGCAGCAGCCAGTCGCCGGCGGCGCCGAGGATGCGCGGCGCCTGCCGGATCGTGCGGCCGGTCGCCGGTTCGATCAGGGCGTCCGTCGACTCGGCGGCGTCGGCGTTGATGGTGATCAGCAGGCCGTGCCGGGTCTCGGTCCGCACCTGGGTGCGGCAGCTGGCGGGCTGGCCGCGGCCGAGCTCGCCGGCGGCGAACGAGAGGTGCAGGAGGCGGCAGTCGTCCGGCGCGTCCTGCCGGATCAGCCACACGCCTTCGCCGCCGGCGTCCGGACCAGCCGACCAGGCCTTGCCGAGCGACCGCGGCGGGCTCGACGGCCCGGTGTACTCGAGGATGTCGAAGGGCTCGGGCTCTTTCGGGTACATCGGGCGGACCGTCAGGACGACGTGCGTCCCGGCCCGGACGACGTCCAGCTGGACGTCACCGCCGGGGTAGCCGGGCGGGGTGGCGACGGGGCCGCGGTCGGCGTCGAACAGGGTGGGGGCGACGGTCGGCAGCAGCGCGGTGACACCGATGCCGCCGGTCGCCTGGATGCCGGAGAGTTCCGCCAGCGGCCCCGGAGGGGGTGGCGGCGGCGGGGGTGCGGTGTTGGTGCACCCGGTCAGCAGGAGGGCGGCCGCGACGGCGGCCATGGCGCGGACTACGGGTCCGTTCAGGGTTTTCCCCCGATCTCCCTGGTGAAATCCAGTTCTACCATCGTGGACATGGGCGAGGAAGAGACCGCGGCGGCGGAACCGGTGACCGAAACCAAGCCGTTGAGCGAGCGCGATCTCCGGGTGTCGGACGACGAGCGCGAACACGTCGTCGGCGTGCTGCAGAAGGCGATCGGCCGCGGGATGATCGACCTCGACGAGTTCACCGAGCGCACCGACCGCGCGCTGGCGTCGCGGACGCGCGGCGAGCTGAACGCGGTGCTGGCCGACCTCGCGGGTCTGTACCACCCGGCCGCGGCCCTCGCCGCCGCGCCGGCGTACGCGGCTCCGGCCGGCTACAGCGGCTTCCCGAGCGGGCAGCGCGTCGAGCTGAACGCGAAGTACTCGTCACTCCACCGCGGCGGGCCGTGGGTGGTGCCGTCCCAGCTGGTGGTGCGGAACAAGTACGGCTCGACGAAGCTGGACTTCACCGAAGCCCAGGTCCAGTCGCCGGTGGTGTACCTCGAGCTGGACGCCAAGTGGGGTTCGGTCGAGATCATCATCCCGGAGCACGCGGCGGTGGACCTCAACGCGATCGGCGACGTCAAGTTCGGCTCGATGGAGGACAAGACGCGCAGCAACGGCCGCATGGGCAACCCGCGCTACGTGCTGAGCGGCCGCGTCCACGGCGGTTCCCTGGTCGTCCGCCACCCGCGGCGCGGCATCTTCGGCTAGCCGGGGCCCCTCTGCCCCCGGCGTCAAGAAGGCCTCCCCACCCAGGCATCGGGTGGGGAGGCCTTCGTTTTGTTCAGGCGGTCCGCAGGTTCCGCGCGACGAACCAGACGAGGGAAGCGAAGGCCACGGCGGCCAGACCGGCGACGACGTGCAGCCCGGCGGCGAAGCCGTGCGCGCGGACGACGGCGTTGCCGAGGGTGCCGACGGTCGCGATGCCGATGGCGTAGCCGAACTCGTTGACGGTCTGCGCCAGCGACGCGGCGGCCCCGGCCTTGCGTTCCGGAACCGAGCCGACGACGAGGTCGGTACCCAGGGCGACCATCGGCCCGACACCCAGCGACGTCACGGCGAACCCGAGCGCGGGCCACCCCGGCCCGGCCGCGGGATCGGCGAGAGCGAGGATCGCCATGCCGCCCGCGGCAAGGGCCACGCCCCCGGCGATGAGCACGTGCGTCTTGATCCGGCGAGCGAGGTGCGGCGCGGAGAGGAAGCTGACGGTGGAGGCGGCCATCCCGGGCAGCAGCCCGAGCGCGGCCCCGACCGGCGAGAGGTGCTGCGCGACCTGCAGGAATTGCGCGGTGAAGAGCATGGTCGTGCCGCCGAGCATGCTGAACAGGAGCATCCCGCCGAGCGTGGTCCGAAAGGCTTTCGCGGCGAAGAGGCTGAAGTCGACGAGCGGGTCCTTCAGGGCACGTTGCCGCTTGTAGAAGACGTACCCAACGACCAGGCCGGCGACGAGGGCGGCGGCCGGAACCGGGTGGAAGCCATCGCGAGCGAGCTCCTTCACGCCGTAGACGGCGGGCAGGATGGCGGCGAGCGAGAGGAAGACGCTGGGGAGGTCGAGCCGGCCGGCCTGCGCGTCGCGGTATTCGGGCAGCAGCTTCGGGCCGATGACGAGGAGCAGGACCATGGCGGGGACGCCGAGCAGGAAGACCGAGCCCCACCAGAAGTGCTCGAGCAGGAGCCCGCCGACCATCGGCCCGATGATGGCGCCGACGGTGAAGCAGCCGGCCCAGATCCCGATGGCCTGAGCGCGCTGCTGCGGGTTCTTGAAGAGGGTCCCGATCAGGGAGAGGGTCGAGGGAGCAAGGGTGGCCCCGGAGATCCCGAGCACGGCCCGCGCGGCGATGAGCATCCCGGCACTGGGGGCGAAGGCGGCCCCGACGGAGGCCAGCCCGAAGGCGGCGGCCCCGGCGAGCAGCAGCTTCCGCCGCCCGATCCGGTCGCCGAGCGTCCCCATGGTGACCATGAACCCGGCGACCATGAAGCCGTAGGTGTCCATGATCCAGAGCTGCTGCGTCCCATCGGCGTGCAGCGCGGTGGCGATCTTCGGGAGGGCGAGGACGAGGACGAAGACATCGAGCGAGACGAGCAGGGTGGGCAGAGCCAGCACGGCCAGCCCGATCCACTCCCGACGCCCGGCCCTCGCGGCTTGCGCTTCGATGGTTTGGGCTTCGTTGGCTTGGGCTTCGTTGGCTTGGGCCCCGCTCGTTCGGGCCTCGCCGGTTTCAGCCTCGCCGGCTCCGGCCGGGGCGGCGATGGTGGCGGTCATGGTGAGGTCCTCTCGACTCGGGGTGCTTCGCTTCTCACCTCTTCGTCGAGCGGGTGCGGGCGGGATCGACAACTCGCCCGGATTTTTTCACTTGGGGGGTGCGGGCCTTTGAGGCGTGGTTGCCCACACCCCTCGATCAATGTGGACAACCACGCCGATCCAGATTGGCACAGGTCAGCACTGTCGGTGATGACCGATAGACTGAAAGTGGGGGGCGCCCCTGCGGGTGGGGATGATTCGCGGGGCGAAACGAGCGGGCCGGGCCGCAGACCGGATCAGAGGTGGGCGGGCAGCAGGCCGGGCTGGATAGCAGCGCGGGCCGCGCAGGTACGGCCGGGCGAGCCCGGTGGCGGGATCCGGGGCGGCAAGGGGAGCCGGAGCGCAGGCTGCGGGCGCAGGCCAAGCAGCGATCGGCACAGGCGCGGGGGCGCGGCGGACGGCCAGCCAGGTTGAGTTGAGCCGCAGGCAGGGCGGCAGGTCGGGCTGACCGGCCGGGCCGGGCGGCGCGGCGGGCCGGCCGCGCGGCAGGCCGGGTGGGCGCGGCAGACCGGGCGGATCGGCGCAGCCGGGCGGGCGGGCGCGGCTGGCCGGGTGGGCGCGGCCGGGTGAGCCGGGCGGCGGCTCAAGAGAGGCGACCACCGCCGGGGCGACCTGGCCGCAATATGCGTGCGGCCAGGTCGGCGTCCGATATCAGGTGCTCAGGGGCGAGCCGCCGCGCGGGCGGATGTCGGGTCGGACGTTGCCAGCGTTGCCTCTGCCAGGGCCTCGCACTCTGCGAGCGTTGCCGTCGCCAGGCTTGCTCCCACCGCTCGGACCGCCGGAGCGTTCATCGACAAGCTCGTCAGGCCCAAGCCCGCCAGGACCAGGGCGAGCCTCGGGTCGGCCGCCGCTTCGCCGCAGACGCCGGCCGGTTTGCCCGTTTGCTTGGCCGCGTCGCCGATCAGCTTCAGGAGGCGCAACAGGCCTGGCTGCCACGGGTCGTTCAGCTTGGCCACCGCGCCCAGCTGGCGGTCCGCCGCGAACGTGTACTGGGCCAGGTCGTTCGTTCCCACCGAGACGAAGTCCACCGCGTCCAGGATTTCGCGGGCGCTCAGCGCCGCCGCCGGGATCTCGATCATCACGCCCGCGCGAGCGATGCCGGCCGCGCGTACGCGCGCTGCGAACCAGGCCGCTTCCTCGACCGTTGCCACCATCGGGGCCATCACCGAAACCTCGGCGCCCGAGTCCTCCGCCGCGCCGGCGATGGCCTCGAGCTGGCGGTCCAGTACCTCGGGGCGGTCGAATGCCACGCGCAAGCCCCGCACGCCCAGCGCCGGGTTCGGCTCGGCCTCCGGGGACAGGAACGCCAGGGGCTTGTCGGCGCCCGCGTCCAGGGTCCGCACGATCACCGGCTTGCCGCGGAACGGCGACAGCACCGCCGTGTACGCCGCGCGCTGGTCGGCCACCGATGGCTCGTCCGCGGCGTCCAGGTAGCAGAACTCGGTGCGGAACAGGCCCACCCCTTCGGCACCCGCGTCCGCCGCGGCCTGGGCGTCGGCCGGGGAGCCGACGTTGCCGTAGACCTTCACGCGGTGGCCGTCGGCCGTCGCTCCCGTGCCGTTCCACTCGGCGAGGTGGGCCACCGTGGCCGTGACGACCGGGGCCGACGGGTCCGCGACCTCGACCGTGCCCGTGTCGCCGTCGACCGCAAGCGCTTGCGCGTCCAGGGCCAGCAGCCCGCGCACCGCCACGACGGCCGGGATGCCCAGCGCTCGCGCCAGGATCGCGGTGTGGCTGGTGGGGCCGCCTTCTTCGGTGACCAGGGCGAGCACCTTCGCCGGGTCGAGGCCGGCGGTGTCGGCCGGGGCGAGGTCACGGGCGACCAGCACGCTCGGCGACGCCAGCTCGGGCACCCCCGGCGGCGCGATGCCGAGCAGCTCGGCGATCAGCCGGTCCCGGACATCGCGGACGTCGCGGACGCGCTCGGCCATGTAGCCGCCGGCCGCGGCCAGCGCTTCGGCGAAGCCCTCGGCGGCCTGGTAGACGGCGCGCGCGGCGGGCAGCCCCTGCGTCTTGACCAGCGTTTCGGCCTGGGACGCCAGTGCCGGGTCGGCCGCCATCGCCGCGGTGGTGATCAGGATCGTCGCCGCCTCGCCGGTGGCGGTCTCGGCCTGCTTCTCCAGCCGGCCGGCGACGGTCGCGGCCGCGGGGGCGATCCGCGCGGCTTCGGCGGCCGGATCGGCCGGGGCGGGCGTGGCGGCGGGCTCGCCGAGCGGCTCCGCGACCCGGACGACGGGACCGCTGGCGCGGCCAGGGCTGACGGCGACCCCGGACAGGGTTCCCGCGGAGGCGGCAGCAGGCTCGGGCACGGCGGCGGCAAACTCAGGCATGGTCTAGACCATAGCTCAGGTAGGCCTGGATATCTCGTGGTGGCGGGCACAAACCGCGCTGCCGTACCTGTTCGAGCACCGGCCGGACCTCCTCGTGCCACCAGGAGTCGGCCAATTCGCCGCGGCTGCGGACGGGCCGTCCGGCCAGCATACGGCGGAAACCCCAGGCCTCGGCCGAGTCGGCGAGCCGGAACCAGTCGGCCGGGTCGTCGAGCCACAGCCCGAGCCGGACGTCGTCGGGCAGCGGGACGCGCTCGAGGAACATCCGCTCGGCGGTCTTCGACGGCAGGTCGGCGAGCGTCAGGCAGCGCAACGCGCAGGCGACCGTGCTGATCCAGCGGACCCGCGCGCGGATGGTCCGGGCGCCGCGGGCGCGCGCGATGCCGACGCGGTGATGGCCGTCCTCGACGAAGAACATGTCGGAGAGCCGCACGAGCCGCACCGGCGGGAGGTCCGCCGACGTCCGCGTCAGGTGTTCCCAGCGGTCGCGCAGCGCGCGGTTGCGCGGCCGGAACTCGCGGTCGAAGTCCCCGGCGCGGGCGACCGTGCCGACGATCCCTTCCACCGGCACGTCGTAGACGCCTTCGTCGAGCTCGGTCTGCTTGCCGAGCGCCTTGAGGGTTTCGTCGAGCGGCATGATCGCGAGCCGGTCGGGACGGCGTGCGTCCGCGATCGCCCGCAGCTGAGCCGCGTAGCCGCGCCACCAGGCCGAGCCGAACGAGTCGCCCATGTGACGTGCAACACGGGCGTCCGGGTGATCATTCCCCCAGGTCGGCGGCGGTCGGGTAGGACGGCTGAGCCCCGGGCCGCGTCACGCTGAACGCCGCGACGCGGACCGCTCGCTTCGCCGCGGAGACCAGGTCGGCGCCATCGGCGAGCGACGCGGCGAGCGCGCCCGCGAAGGCGTCCCCGGCTCCGGTGGTGTCCACGGCTTCGACCTTCGGCGACTCGACCTGGCTCACCGAACCGGCTTCGACGACCACGGCGCCGGCCGCGCCCAGCGTGACGACGGCCGCTCGCGGGCCGAGGTCGAGCAGCTGCCGGAAGTCCGCGCCGGGCCCGGTGAGCCAGGCGGCCTCGTGCTCGTTGACCAGCAGGACGTCGAGCTTGGCCAGCGTCTCCGGGGAGAGCTTGGCCGCGGGCGAGAGGTTCAGCAGCACGCGCACGCCCCGTTCGGCGGCTCGTGCGACGGCGTGCTCGACGGTCGGGAGCGGCACCTCCAGCGAGGCGACCATGATTTCGACCCCGTCGAAGACGGCGTCGACGTCGGCGGGCTCCAGGCTGGAGTTGGCGCCGGGGGAGACGAGGATCGAGTTTTCGCCATCCGGGGTGACGGTGATGTAGGCGATGCCGGTCGGCCGCTCGCTGGTGCGCACCAAGCCGGTGTCGACGCCGGCGGCGCGGAGCGAATCGAGCAGCAGCCGGCCGTAGGGATCGTCGCCGACGGCGCCGAGCAGGGCGACGTCCGCGCCGAGCCGGCCCGCCGCGACCGCCGTGTTGGCCCCCTTGCCCCCCGGGGACAGGACGGTGTCCCCGCCCAGCACGGTCTCGCCACCCGCCGGCCGCCGGTCCACGGCGACGACGAGGTCGGCGTTGGCGGATCCCACAACGAGTACGTCGGAGTTCATACCGCACTGTCCCACGAAAGCCGTCCGACCAGGTCGGGAAGGGTACGCCAGGGGAAAGTGAAGGTTTTTGTAACTTATCCGGCGTTGAGTGCGACAATCATGCGAGCAGCGGATGCCCGTCACCTGATCGGGGGATGCTCGTCCCCCGGACGTCACTTCGCGGACCGGTCCCGCTCTCCAGGTGCGTCATCACGCGAGACGTGATGACGGTGCTCCAGCCGGCGCGAGCCGGACAGGGCATCAGGTCGCCGGCGCCGATCACGTAGCCCCCCGAGTGATCGGCGTCGGCGGCGCCCCGCCCCCTCGTGCGATGACGTTCTTGGCCGCGCCCGGGGAGATTTTCGCTGCCAGCTGCCGCTCCTCGCCGCGGCGGAGGATCGCGTGCACCGAGACGTACTGGCGCGTGGCCTGCTTCGCCGAGGGCTCGGCCGTCAACCGGGCGAGGTCGGCGCGTCGCACCCTGATCGGTTCGCCTTCCTCGGGCTGCCAGGTGATCGCGTCGGCGGCCAGGACGAACTTGCCGGTTTGACCCCGGTAGCGCGTCAGGTAGAGCAGCACCCAGATCGCCACGGCGACCGGCAGCGGAAGGCCGGGTGGGATGTCGAAGAAGGCCGGCGCCACGAAGTCGGCGATGACGGCCAGCCAAGCTACCCACAGGACGAGTAACCGGCCGCCGGAAGCCTGCTCGGCGCGGACGAGCGTCCGCACTTGGTCCGCTCTCCAGCGCCTGACCAGCAGTTTCACCGGGTTCGGCACGCCGAAACCGCCGCGCCGGACGTTCTTGGACGTCCACCGGACGAGGCCGGGGCGGTACCGCTCGATCGCCGCCGATGCCTTTTCGGCCTCCTCCGGGGCCATCGCCGAGGACAGGATGAAGCCGTCTTCGGACTTGTGGCGGCAATCCGGGTTCAGGTTCTTGATCGCCTCCTCGGCCACCAGCGAAACGGCGAGCGCGACCCGGCCGCCGGGCTGCCCACCGCGGAAGTCGAAGCGGCGGACGTCGTCCCAGGGGAGGACCAGCGTCGTCTTGTCTTCGAGTGGCTGCCGGAACCCGTCGGGACCGAATTCGACCGTCGCCGTCACCAGCGAACCGTGACGGCGGATGTACCACCGCATGATCGGCCCGCTGCAGAAGCACAGCACCGCGAGCACGCCGAGCGCGGGCGCCACCCAGCGCGCGACCGGGTCGTGGCTGCGCGCCCACACCAGCAGTCCGGCCGCGACGGCGGGCGCGAGGCCGAGGAACGCCAGGCACCCGGCGGCCGTCCGCAGCACGGTTGGCTGGTGGTGGATCGGCAGCCGGACCTGCACCACGGCCGTCTCCGGCTCGCCGGGAGTCGTCGACACCACGGCGCTAGATCGACCCGGAGATCCGCTGGCCACCCTGCTGCTGGAAGACCGGGTCGGGTTTCTTTTCGTTGTAGTGGTTCTCGCGGTACTCCTCATCGGCTTCGTCGTAGGCGCCCGCAGCCTTCTTGCCCGCTTCCTTCCCGGCTTCTTCGCCGAGTGCCTTGGGCAGTTCCTTGAGCCCGTCCTTGAAGACGCCCGGCGCCGCGCGTGCCGCGTCCTGCAGCGCGGCGAGCAGCTTCTGGCCGACCGTCCGGAACAACCCGCTGAGGTGGTTGAACTGGCTGATGCCCTTCTGGAAGGCCCGCACCAGCTTCTGCAGCCATTCCGACATCCGCGACCCGCACTGGACGATTTCGGCCGTGCCTTCGCCGGCCAGGCCCGCCGGCGCCGCGGGGCCCGGGTACCGCATGAGGATGCTGATCAGCTTGCCGATGCATTCGGTGAGCAGGTCGCGGAGCACGCTGCGCACGACGTTGAGGATGCTCTTGCAGACGTCGATCAGGACGGAGACGGCCTTCGCGCCGCCCGCGACTCCGGAGTACATGTCGCCGAGTTCGGCGACGAACGCGCGGTACGCGTCTGCGCCTTGCCCCTGCCACTCCGCGCTGTCCGCCTTCACGGTCTCCAGGAGGTCTTTGGCGATGGCGTCGATCTCGTCGCTGATGCCGCTCCACGTCTCCTGCATGACGTCGAGCTGTTCCTGGTTCCCGGTGACCCAGTCGAGCGGGGCGCGCAGGAATTCGACGTGCTCGATCAGCCAGCCGAGCCCCATGCTCGCCAGGCCGGCGATCGGGTCGCGGAGGAAGTCCAGCACGCCCATGGCGCCGAAGCCGAGGTTGAGCAGGCCTTCGGTCCAGTCGCCGTCGGCCGCCTTCGTCGCCGCGTCCCAGAAGTCCTGCGCCATCCCGGCGCCTTCGAGCGCCGACGACCCTTCGTCGACCTTCTTCTTGGCCTCCGTCACCAACGCGTTCTCAGTCAAGGTGGATGCCTTCCAAACTCGCCTTGACGTCCTGCTCGCGCCAGTCGACGTGCTGGGACCAGGTGCGTACGCGGTCGATCTGCTCCTGGGCCACGTTCTTCGCGTGGCCGATGGAGTCGCTCCCCAGGGTCTGGGCGACGCCGCACAGCGCGCCGAGGCCGCAGGCCTGGCCGATGAGGCCGAACGCCATCGGGTCGACGACCTGGGCCGCCGCGTCCAGCGTCTTCGCGAACCGGTCGACGAGCGGCTCGAGCTTCTTGGCGTGGGACAGCAACTGCTCCGGCTCGATCCGGATGTCCGCCTGCGGGTCGGTCACGGTCTTCCCTCCCTCGTCGTCCTGGTCAGCGCAGGTAGTCGCCGTCACTGAAGTAGTCGTCGTCGGCGCCTGCCTCGGGCGCGGGACGTGGCGGCGCCGGTTTCGGCTTCGGCGCCGGCGGCTCGTCCTCGGCGATGAAGCGCGCTCCGTCGTTCGCGGGCGCCGCGTAGCCACCGTCCACGAAGCCCTGCGGCTCCGGCTCCGGGAATTCGTGGTGGAGCTGCCGGACCAGCTCGTCCATGGTTTCGGTGCCCGCGATCGACGGCATCCCCGCCTGCACGGCACCCGCCAGCTTGCTCTGCGCGCGCCGGACGGTGCGCAGGATCTCGTCGGCGAGGTTCGCCTTCTCCCGCACCGCGTGCCCGATCTCCAGGCCGACCAGGTTGCCGAGGTGGTTGACCTCGACCGCGATCTGGCCGTCCTGGCTGCGTTCGGACACCGAGACCGCCGCCATCTCGGCCTGCATGCGGTCGCCCCGCTGCTTGGCCTCGGCGATCTTGGCGTCGAAGCTGGCCAGCAGCTGCTCAGGATTCGACACGCGAACCTCCCCTGTTCACGTCAGTAGCCGTACGAGCACCGAGTGTGGCACACCGGTCCGACAGTTTCGGGGGAGTTCCGGTTTTCCCGGTCCTCTATGCGCGCGTGGCAGGTGCGGGCACCTGACCCGGTCGATTCTCCACACCGTCGGTAACCGGTGGGGTATCGTGCGTGACGCAAGAGGGGAGATCGAACGCGAGGGGAGCGCGGTTCGGTGGGGTTGTTCGGCGACATGCTCGACGCTGCCAAGCACGTCGGGTCGGAGATCGCGCACGCCGTCCAGTCGGGTGGCGAGCGGCTCGGCAACGTCTTGACCGGCGCGGGTGTCGGCCTGCTCGCGGGTGGGCTGCCCGGCGCGGTCGCGGGCGCCTACGTCGGCTCGCAGACCGGCACCGGGGCGGCGAACCCGCAGGCCTCCGGGCTGTCACCCGCTCAGCTGGTCCAGGCGGTGATGAACGGTCCCGGCACCGAGTCGCTGCAGAAGGTGCACCAGGCGGGCGTCGACCAGTCGGCCTACCAGCGCCGGCTGGAGCAGGGCACGCGCGAGCTGACTTCCGGTCTGGAATCCGCGTGGACGGGCGGGGCGTCGGACGCGGCACGGGAGCGGCTCCGGCCGTTGACGGCGTCGGCGACCTCGGCGTCCACGACGCTGGACCGCAACTCGACGCTGGCCCAGGCGCAGATCGACCAGTTCCACCAGATGAAGAACTCGCTGCACCCGGACGTCACCGACCAGCCGCCGACGCGCAGCGCCTGGGACGTCGCGACGCCGTGGGACACCGACACCGAAGACAAGATCAACCAGTACAACCGGAAGGCGCAGGAGAACGTCGAGCGGTACACCGCGTATTCGCAGCAGTCCAGCTCGAACACCGCGGCCCGGACGATCGACTACGGCCAGCTCCGCTAGTACACCGGCGGCGAGTTCACGGTGCAGGACCCGGTCGAGCCGCCGCCTCGCAAGCGGACGCGAACCGGTGGCGACGACGACCGGTCGATCGGCGGGCAGGTTCAGCCGCCGCCCGCGGTGCACCCGCCGGTCGCGCCGCCGCCTCCGGGGCAGGTGACGCCACCGGGGCAGGTCACCCCGCCGGGACAGGTCGTTCCGCCGGGACAGGTCCTGCCGCCGGGGTCGCACACGCCCGTCGTCGACGACAGTGTTCGCGCGCAGGGTTACGTGCCGCCGTCGGCGACGCAGTACCCGCCGGGTTACCAGCCGCCGGGGACGGGATTCGGCCCCGGCTCCGGTCCCGGTGATGGGTTCGGTCCCGGTTTCGGCCCTGGCGGTTTCGGGCCGGGTTCGTCGTCGGGCGGGAGCGGCGGCACCGGCACGGGTGTCCGTGGTCCGGGCGCGGCGACCGGGGCCGGCGTCCCGGGCGAAGGACGTCCCGGCGCGGTCCGCGGCGGCGCGGCGGGCAAGCCGGGTGCGCCAGGAATGGGCGGCATGGGCCCCGGGGCCAAGGGCGGCAAGGGTGAGGAGGACGGAGAGCACCAACGCGCGTCGTACCTGGTGGAGGCGGATCCGGAGAGCATCTTCGGCGGCTCCGACGAGCGGACGGTGCCCCCGGTGATCGGGCTGTGATCTTCCTGCCCAAGACGGCCCTGCTCACCGCGTGGGAGTGGGAACGGCACGGCCGGCCGCCCGCGGTCCTCGGCGCCGACAACCTCTGGCTCGGCGACGAGACCCGCAAGCGGCTCGACGAGCAGGTCCTCGACGTCCTGACCTCGCTCCGGCTCGCGGCCGGCGGCACGCTGACGCGGGAGTTCCGGGACGTCCTGCGCGTCCTGGCGAAGGGCGTCCACCAGTTCACGGCGTGGCTGGGCGACATCGAAGCGGACGAATCGGGCACGGTGCTCGTCTCCGTCTCCGGGCCGGACGCGCTGCGGCTGATCCGGAAGGACGAGACGGTCCGGATCGACGTCGTGGAGCCGTCGCGGCTCGCGGAATCGCTGGTCGACGTGCTGCCCCCGGTACCACCGGCGCGGATCTCGGCGGTGTCGATCCCGGAGGCGCGGTTCTCGGGCCGCGCGGTGGAGGAGTCGTACGACCTCGACGACCCGACCGCCGACCGCGGGCGCGACCCGTTGCCGTGGGCACGCCGGCTGATGGCGGCGCGGCGCACGGGGGTGCACCAGTGCTACGCCGTGCGCAGCGGTGCTCGCAGCGCACCGATCACCGCGGTCGACGTGGCCGGCACGGGCCGGGTGCTGACGTACGTGTACCCGGGGCGTGAGCGGATGGTCAGCTTCCAGCCGGGGACCCGGGATGCGCTGGCCGAGGTGCTGTACGCGACCCTGAACGGGTTAGGGGGAGGACGATGACGGGCTCGATCTTCAGCGGGATCGGCTTCTGGGCGACGGACCTGCCGAGCGCGGCGCCGGCCGGTGGGCAGGGGTTCGCGATGAGCTCGGCCGAGATGCGCGCGATGCTCGAAAAAGCCAAGACTCAACGTGACGCGCTCTCCGAGCAGTTGCGATCGGCACGCTACTTGATGGCGGCGACACCGCCGGCGGAAGAACCAGTCAGCCAAGCGGCGGTGAACGGGCCGAACGGGATCAACGAAGCGGGCGCCTATTACGAGGGCCACCTGCACTACCAGTTCAACTACCTCACGGAGCTGATCCGGAGGTTGCAGCAAGCCCTCGGGATCACCGAGGCCGCGGATCAGCAAGCAGCAGACTCGACCAAGACGATCAAGGGGTCGCTCGAATGAGCCGTCATGTTCTCCTGACCGCCACCGCAGTTGTCGTGGGTGCGGCTTTGCTGACGTCGTGCACGGGAAAGACCCCGACGAACGGCACGGCGAGCCCCGCGCCGACCAGCAACGGCTCGACCGGCAGCGCGGAGCTGCCGAACAGCGGGGCACCGAAGGTCGCCAACCCGCTCCCGGCGGCCGTGCTGGACGGCAATCCTTGCGACTCGGCACTGACGGCCGAACAACTCACGGGCTACCTCGGGCAAACGAAAACCCCGAAAGCGAGCGACACCGAACTGGGCCCCACCTGCGACTGGTCCAGCGCCTCGGGTTCCTCCGCCGGGATTCTGGTCGGCTACGACACCAAGTCCGGTCAAGGCCTGAGCCTTCCGTACAAGAACGTGAAGCCGAAGGCCAAACGCTGGGTGGACGACCTGGAGCCGATCCAGGGTCATCCGGCGATCGGTTACGTGGACGCCGGAACGACCGACAACCGGGCCTGCGTGATCGTCGTCGGTGTCGCGGACGACCTCACCTACTCGGTTTCGCTGAGCATCGGCGACTCGGCGGTCCAGGCCGGGAAAGACGCCTGCCAGCTCGGGCGGGGCGTGGCCGACACGGTGCTGACCAACCTCAAGGCGCGCGCCTGAGCTGCACCTTTCGTTACCCCCGAGAACGCGTTAATGCAAAATCTGTCGTACTAAGCACCTAGACTGTTCGGATGAGCCACCCCACTCGGAGGGGTCGCGCGCGTGCGGCTACCGAACAGGACATCCGGCGGACCGCCCGGAAACTGCTCGTCGAGCAGGGGCCGGAGGCGGTCACGCTGCGCGCCATCGCGCGGGAGCTGGGGATCACCGCGCCCGCGCTCTACCGGTACTACGAGTCGCGGGACGACCTGGTCGAGAACCTGCGGCTGGACGTCTGCGCCGACCTGGCCGACGACCTCGCCGAGGAGATCGCCGAGCTGCCGGACGACGGCGTGCTGCAGCTGTTCGCCATCTGCAAGGGCTTCCGGCGGTGGGCGCTCACCCACACGAAGGAATTCACGCTCGTCTTCGCGTCGCCGACCGGGGGGATCGGGTCGACGTCGGGGAGTGCGCTGAGCCGGGTCGACGAGCCGTTCGGGCGGATCTTCCTCGCCGCCGCCGGGCGGGTGCTGGCGCGGCACGACATCGTGCTGCCGTCGGCCAGCGGGGTGCCCGATGAGCTGCGGGACGACCTGAAGACCTTCCAGGAGTCGCTGATCACCGTGCTCGTCGAGTCCGATCAGGGGGTGCCCGTCGAAAAGATCGACCTCGGCGTGACGTACCTGATGATCCAGTTCTGGGCCCGGCTCTACGGGCACGTCACGCTCGAGGTCTTCGGCAACTACCCGATCCCGATGTCCAAACCGGACGTCCTGTTCGAATCGATGCTCGCCGACCTGGCGCGGGAAATCGGGCTCTACTCCGGTTAGGCCGCGTGGCCGCCGTCCACCGACAGCACCGCCGCCGTCACGTACTCGGCGCCGGGTGAAGCCAGGTAGGACACCGCCGAAGCCACCTCCGACGGCGAGCCGTAGCGGTCGAACGCCGTCAGCGCCCGCTGGTCCGCCGCGTACGGGCCGTCGGCCGGGTTCATGTCCGTGTCCGTCGGGCCCGGGTGGACCAGGTTGACCGTGATGCCGCGCGGGCCCAGCTCGCGGGCCAGCGCCTTGGTCAGGCCGACCATCGCCGCCTTGCTCGTCGCGTACAGCGCCATGCCCGGGCCGGGTACGCGGTCCGTGACGCAACTGCCGATCGTGATCACGCGGCCGCCGTCGGCCAGGACGCCGGCCGCGGCCTGGGTGGTCGCGAACACGCCGCGGACGTTCACCGCCAGCACGCGGTCGACGTCGTCCAGCGAGGTTTCGCCGAACGCGCCGACGAAGCCGACGCCCGCGTTGTTCACCAGGACGTCGAGCCGGCCGAACTCGGCCACCGCAGCGGAAACGGCGGCCGACACCGCGGTCGCGTCCGCCGAATCCGCCTGGATCGCCAGCGCGCGGCGGCCGAGGTGCTTGATCTGCTCGACCACCTCGGCCGCCCGAGCGCCGTTGTGCTGGTACGTCAGCGCGATGTCCGCGCCGTCCTCGGCGAGCCGCAGTGCCGTGGCCGCGCCGATGCCGCGGCTGCCGCCCGTCACCAGCGCCACCTTGCCGTCGAGGGTCATCCCCGGTTCTCCTTTGGTCGAGCCGTTTTCGTTGACAGCTCAATCAAATCGAGAACCGGGGCAAAGCACCGGCAGCTTTCGGACAGCGCGCTACAGGACGATGTTGACCAGCCGGCCCGGTACCACGATGACCTTGCGCGGCGAGCCGTCGCCGACCATCGCCGCGACCTTCTCGTCCGCCAGCGCCGCCGCCTGGACCTCGTCCTGCGACGCCGAAGCCGGCACCGTCACCCGGGAGCGGACCTTGCCGTTGACCTGGATCGGGTACTCGACCGAGTCCTCGACCAGGTACTTCTCGTCCACCACCGGGAACGGGCCCTGCACCAGCGAATCCGCGTGGCCCAGCCGGTGCCACAGCTCCTCGGCCAGGTGCGGGGCCAGCGGCGCCAGCATCAGCACCAGCGGCTCGGCCAGCTCGCGCGGCGTCGACGCGGCCGCGCCGTACACCTTCGTGACGTGGTTGTTCAGCTCGATCAGCTTCGCGCCGGCCGTGTTGAACCGCATCTCCGCGTAGTCCTCGCGGACGCCGGCGATGGTCTTGTGCAGCACCTTGCGGTCGGCCTCCGAAGCGTCCTCAGTGGACACTCGCAGCTCGCCGGTCGCCTCGTCGACGACCAGGCGCCACAGCCGCTGCAGGAACCGGTGTGCGCCGACGACGTCCTTCGTCGCCCAGGGGCGGGACATGGCCAGCGGGCCCATCGCCATCTCGTAGAACCGGAAGGTGTCGGCGCCGTAGTTCTCGGCCATCTCGTCCGGCGTGACGACGTTCTTCAGGCTCTTGCCCATCTTGCCGTACTCCTGGGTGACCTCTTCGCTCTCGAAGAAGTACTTCCCGTCGCGCTCCTCGACCTGCTCGGCCGGGACGTAGACACCGCGCGAGTCGGTGTACGCGTACGCCTCGATGTAGCCCTGGTTGAACAGCTTCCGGTACGGCTCCTTGGACGTCACGTGCCCCAGGTCGAACAGCACCTTGTGCCAGAACCGCGAGTACAGCAGGTGCAGCACCGCGTGCTCGACGCCGCCGACGTACAGGTCGACGCCGCCGGTGTCGTCCGCGCCGTACTCGCCGGGCCGCGGGCCCATCCAGTACTGCTCGTTTTCCGGCGCGCAGAACGTCTCGGTGTTCGTCGGGTCCAGGTAGCGCAGCTGGTACCAGCAGGAACCCGCCCAGTTCGGCATCGTGTTGATGTCGCGGCGGTACTTCTTGACGCCGTCGCCCAGGTCCAGCTCGACCTCGACCCAGTCCGTCGCGCGCGCCAGCGGCGACGACGGCGTCGAGTCGCGGTCCTCGGGGTCGAACGTCACCGGCGAGTAGTCGGCGACCTCGGGCAGCTCGATCGGCAGCATCGACTCGGGAACGGCGTGCACTTCCCCATCGGAGTCGTAGACGACCGGGAACGGCTCGCCCCAGTACCGCTGGCGCGAGAACAGCCAGTCGCGCAGCTTGTACTGCACGGTCCCGGTGCCGGCGCCCTTCTCCGACAGCCAGTCGATGATCGTCTTCTTGGCCTCGGCGACGTCCATGCCGTCCAGGAAGCCGGAGTTGATCGCCGGACCGTCGCCCGTGTACGCCTTGCCGTCGAAGCCTTCCGACGGCTGCACGGTCCGGATGATGTCCAGCCCGAACTTCTCGGCGAACTCCCAGTCGCGGACGTCCTGGCCGGGGACGGCCATGATCGCGCCGGTGCCGTAGCCCATCAGCACGTAGTCGGCGACGAAGATCGGGATCTGCTTGTCGTTGACCGGGTTCGTCGCGTACGCGCCGGTGAAGACGCCGGTCTTCTCCTTGTTCTCCTGCCGGTCCAGCTCGGACTTCCGCGACGCGGCGACGCGGTACTCCTTGATGGCCTCGGCGGGCGTCGCCGCGCCACCGGTCCAGCGCTCGTCGACGCCCTCCGGCCAAGCGGCGGCCGTCAGCTTGTCGACCAGCGGGTGCTCCGGCGCCAGCACCATGTAGGTGGCGCCGAACAGGGTGTCCGGCCGGGTCGTGAAGACCTCGATCGCGTCTTCGCCGGTCTTGAACGTGACGCGCGCGCCGTGCGAGCGGCCGATCCAGTTCCGCTGCATGGACTTGACCTTCTCCGGCCAGTCCAGCAGGTCCAGGTCGTCGACCAGGCGGTCGGCGTACGCGGTGATCCGCATCATCCACTGCCGCAGGTTGCGGCGGAAGACCGGGAAGTTGCCGCGCTCGCTGCGGCCGTCGGCGGTGACCTCTTCGTTCGACAGGACCGTGCCCAGGCCCGGGCACCAGTTGACCGGCGCTTCGGAGATGTACACCAGCCGGTGGTCGTCGATCACCTTCTTCCGCTCGGACGCGCTCAGCGCCGCCCAGTCACGGCCGTCCGGCGTCGGCCGGGTGCCGTCGGCGAAGGCGGCCTCCAGCTCGGCGACCGGGCGCGCCTTGCCCGCCTCCGGGTCGTACCAGGAGTTGAAGATCTGCAGGAAGATCCACTGCGTCCAGCGGTAGTACTCGGGGTCGATCGTGGAGATGCGACGGCGTTCGTCGTGGCCCAGGCCCAGGCGCCGGATCTGGCGCAGGTAGGTCCGGATGTTCTCCTCGGTCGTCTTGCGCGGGTGCTGCCCGGTCTGGACCGCGTACTGCTCGGCCGGCAGGCCGAACGCGTCGAAGCCCATCGTGTGCAGCACGTTCCGCCCGATCATCCGGTGGTACCGGGCGAAGACGTCGGTGCTGATGAAGCCCAGCGGGTGCCCGACGTGCAGGCCGGAGCCCGACGGGTACGGGAACATGTCCTGGACGAACAGCTTGTCGCTGGGCACCGGCTGCCCCTCGACGGCGAGCGGCCCGACGGGGTTGGGCGCGTGGAAGGTGCCCTGGTCGGCCCAGTGGTCCTGCCACCGCTGCTCGATCTGACCCGCCAGCGCGGCCGTATACCGGTGCGCCGGGACGTCGGTCCCTGTTGTCTCGGTCATCGCCGTCTTCCTTCGCGTATCGAGCTACTCCAGAAACAACTCGACCCCTCAGCCACCAGGGCATGAGGGGTCGCCGCGCCGGCCGGGCCGGGCCCGGTCAGCGCGGCAGGCTAAGGAGCAGCCGAGCCGTGTTCATACCTTCATCGTAACTTGCTGGTCAAAGCCGTTCCGAGGGGACCGCCAGTGCGACGAACTGGGTGACCTGGGTCGCGGAGAAGTTGTTGTCGCTGACCAAGATCAAGCTGCGCTCGCCGTTCGGCAGCTTCGGCCCCCAGGTCATCCCCTCCAGGTTGTCCACAGTGGACAGGCCGAGGCCGGCGGCGTCGAAGAGGAACCGCTTCTTGACCGGCTTGACGTGCTTGGCGTCGGCCAGCGACTTCACATCCAGGACGTTCGTCGCCCCGCTCGTGTCGATCTCGTAGACGCGCACTTTGTTGCCGACACCGGTGACGAACGAGCGCTCCATCATCAGGAACTTCGTCGGGTCGGCCTGGTCGACGGCCAGCATGGACGAGACGCCGGTGGTGGCGAACGCGCCGGCGGGCACCGGTGACGCGAAAATCGGCTCCTGCGGGTACGCGTACTGCGCCAGCACCGGGCCGAACCGCGACTGCAGGGTGATCCGCGACAGCGCGCCGGTGGTCGTCGTCGGCTCGGGACCGTCCTGCAGGAGCGGGCCCTCGACCTCGCTGGCCAGGAGCGCGCCGAAGCCGGTGAAGGTGATGCCCTCGAGGACGAGGTTCTGCCGCGGCCCGGCCGTCGGCGTCATCTTCTCGTTGGCGGGAATCGGCAGGTCGCGGACGTATTCGCCGTCCCGGCGCGCCTCGCGGATCGACGGGTCGATCAGCGTCGTCGCCGTCCGCTCGCCCTCCTGCGACCAGTAGTAGTCGCCGGTCCACGGGTCGACGCGCAGCTCTTCGGGGTCGATCGTCTGCTCGTTCTGCGGCTTCGCCGGGTCGTTCTGCGCGAGCGGCGGGTACGGCGTGCCGTCCGGGCGCAGCAGCGGCTTCGTGCCGGTGAGGGTGACGTCGCCGACGCCGTGGGCGGTGACCGGGAACGTCGCCGTGTAGAAGCGGGCGGGGTTGATCGCCGACCGGTCGTCGCAGATCAGCGCGTAGCCGCCGGTCCGGGGGTCGTAGTCGATGCTGGACAGGCCGCCGACCGTGGTGCCCTGGAACCGCAGGGCGTTGGGGACGATCTTTTCGCCGAGCAGCCGGATCGGCCGCTGGTGACTCTGGGTGGCGCTCGCCGGGGTCGCGGCGAGGATTCCCCCGATCAGGGCAGCGGTCAGGACGGTCGGCAGTACACGCGGTGACATGGCCTGTAGCACAGTCGATCAGGGTATCCGGCAGGTTGCCGGGACGTCACGCTTATCCTTGACCCCGTGTTCGCTATCGCGCTGGTTCCGGTCGTGCTGGGTCTGCTCGTCGGTTTTGGTGGGTTCCTCGGGTTCCGCGAGCGCTTGACGCGCGAGGGCGGCACCGGGGTGCGCACGGAAGCGGCGCTGCGCAGCGAAGAGGCGTTCAAGCTGGCCAACCGCGTCGCGGGCTTGCCGACCATGGCCGGGGGCGCGATCGCCGTGCTCACCGGGCTGGCCGGGCTGGCCATGCCGACGACCGGTGGCCTGGTCTCCGCCGCGCTCGCGGGCGTGCTCGCGATGCTCGTGCTGGTCATGGGCGGTGGCGTGCTCGGCAACCGGGCCGCGCTGACCGTGCCCGCCCCGGCGCCGGCGGCGCCGGCCGGCTGCAGCGGCTGCGCGTGCGGCGCCGGCGGCTGCGGGGTCTTCAAGAAGGACGACGCCTAATTCCGCTGGAGGTCGCCCGGGTGGGTGGCCAGCAGCGCGAGCGGGATGCCCTGACGGCGCAGGACCTGGCTCCACAGGTCGCCGTCCGGCGAGGCCAGGATGTCGCTCGGCAACGCGGGCACGATGACCCAGTCGTCGCGCTCGATCTCGCCGGCCAGCTGCCCCGAGTCCCAGCCCGCGTACCCGGCGAAGACGCGCACGCCGCGGACCTTCGGCACCAGCGCCTCGGGGTCGGTGTCCAGGTCGACCAGCGCGACCGGGCCGCGGACCGCGATCACGCCCGGCACGCTCGCCGCTGTCTCGCCGGTGCGCAGCGCGGCCAGGCACAACGCCGTTTTCTTCTCGACCGGACCGCCGACGAACACGGCCTGCGGCTCGGCGACGTGCCCGCCCCAGTTCGGCAGCACGTCGTGCACCGCGACGTCGCTCGGCCGGTTCAGGACCACGCCGAGCGTGCCCTCTTCGCGGTGGTCGATGACGAACACCACGGTCCGGCGGAAGTTGGGGTCGACCATGGTGGGGGCGGCGACCAGGAGCGTTCCCGGTTCAACCTCGGCGTCCGCTGGCACGCGACCCATGATCCCACCCTTGGCCCGGCGAATTACTTCGGCTCGGGAACAATCGCCCCACGAGCCCCGTTTGAAACATGTGGCCGGCGCACTCCGTGTCCCCCGGGCTCACTGAAGAACCGCCTTTGTGGAATACCGTCCGGCTGGAGCCACACTGCGCATAGCCGCCGAGAGGCGACCTCAGTGTGCCGGCCACCCAGATCTCTTGACCTGCGTCCCACGACCGGGCCTTAACCTTGACTCCGTGACGATCAGCGCCCGGACGGCGACCGCGCGAAGAGGCCCTCGGGAGCTGCTCAAGGACCCGGACTTCCGGCGTCTGCTCTTCACCCGCTTCGCCGCGAGCTGGGGCGACGGCGTCTTCCGCGCCGGCCTCGCGGGCGCTGTCCTCTTCAACCCCGAGCGTGCCGCCGACCCGCTGGCCATCGCGGGCGGGTTCGCCGCGCTGCTGCTGCCGTACTCGGTCGTCGGCCCGTTCGCCGGCGCGCTGCTGGACCGCTGGGACCGGCGGAAAGTCCTGATCTTCGCGAACCTCCTGCGCGGGCTGGCGATCGTCTGCGCGTCCGCCGCCGTCGGATTCGGCTTCGGCGGATTGGGCCTGTTTTCGCTGGCCCTGGCCGCGGAAGGCATCTCCCGCTTCATCGGTTCGGGGCTTTCGGCCTCCCTGCCGCACGTGGTGGAAGAAGAGAGTGTCGTGACGGCGAACGCCTTCGCGACGACCCTCGGTTCGGTGGTCGCCGTCATCGGCGGCGGCTGCGCGATCGGCTTGCGGGCGCTGTTCGGCAGCAACGACGTCGGCTCGGCGGAGACCACGGCGTTCGCGGTGCTCGGCACGCTGGTCTCGGCGCTGATCGCGCGTGGCTTCGCCCGCGGCGTGCTCGGCCCGACGGTGGTCGACGAGCCGACGAACCCGGTGCTCGCCGTCGCGCGCGGCCTGGCGGACGGTGCCCGGCACGCGTGGCGCGCGCCCAGTGTCACCGCCGGGTTCATCGCGCTGTTCGCGCACCGGGCGTCGTTCGGGGTGTCGCTGCTGGTCACCGTGCTGCTGATGCGCAATTACTTCACCGACCACGGCGTCTTCCGCGCCGGCCTGCCCGGGCTCGGGCAGATGGCGGTGCTCGCCGGAGCCGGGCTGCTGCTGGCCGGGCTGCTGACCGCGCGGCTCATCCGCCGGTTCGGGCGGCTGCGCGCGGTGCTCGGGTCGCTGCTGCTGGCGGCGATCGCCCAGTCCGCGCTGGGCCTGCCGATGCTGCTGCCGCTCGCGCTGGCCGCGTCGTTCGTGATCACCGGCGCGGGGCAGGTGCTCAAGCTCTGCGTCGATTCGTCGATCCAGCTCGACGTCGCGGACGAAGCCCGCGGCCGGGTGTTCGCGCTGTACGACACGCTGTTCAACATCACCCAGGTCGCGGCGGTTTCCCTGGGCGCACTGGTGGTGCCGGACGACGGCCGTTCGCCGGGCCTGCTCATCGCCGCGACGGTCTGCTACCTCGTCGGCGGAGCGGGGTACACGCTCGCCCGGCGGCGTGCGATTCGCTGACGCAAACACCCGAACCGGTCACGAGGACTGCTCCATTGGCATTAGGGTGACGGCAAGTCATTAGTAGGTTCGAGGGACACCGGGGGCACCTGTGACCACCGCGGGCGACGACCGTGCGCAGCTCGAAGCACGCAATGCCGCGATGAAGGACCGGATGGACACCCTCCTGGAGAACTTCGAGCGGCAGACCGCGCAGCTGCGCGACGCCCAGGCCGCGGCCGCCGAAACCACCGCCCAGGTGAGTTCCCCCGACGGGCTGGTCCGCGCCACCATCGACGCCGGCGGCAGCCTCGCGAAACTCGAATTCGCCCCGAACACCTTCGAGCGCACGACGCCCGCGCAGCTCGCGAACACCGTCCAGTCGCTGGTGCGGCAGGGATCGTTGCAGGTCAAGCAGAAGATCGCGGACCTGATGGCGCCGATCACCGAGGGGCTGCCCGACCTGTCCGACCTGGTCGAGGGTGCGCCTTCGCTGGCCGGGCTGGTGCCGCCGATCCCGGACTTCCTGGACGAGGAACCGCCGCCCGCCCCGCGGCCCGAGTCGTTCGAAGACGGCGGCTCGATCCTGCGCAACGAGCAGGCGCCGCCGATGCCGGCCGCGAAACCCGCTCCCAAGCGCGTCCGCCCCCCGCGTGACGACGACGAGGAGCCACCGTCGTCCTGGATGACGAGGGGCGACTGATGCCGGACGGGGGTTCCGGGTTCACCGCGGAGCCGGACGCGGTCGTCCGCGCGTCGAACGGCCTGGTGACGGCGGCCGACGCGCTCGACAACGCGGCGAAGGCGCTGCAGTCCGCGCTCGCCGCGCAGGGCGAATGCTGGGGCGGCGACGAGTCCGGCAAGGAGTTCGCCAAGGACTACGTGCCGGGCGCGCAGGGCGCCGTCGAAGGCTTCACCAACCTCGTCGCGGGCTTGCGGGGGATGCAGCAGAACGTCGCCAAGTCGATGAAGGCCCTTTCGGGGGCCGACGAAGACGTGACGTCCCAGCTCGGCAAGGGGCAATGACGCGTGGGTATGGAGATGCCCGACGCGGTCAAGTGGCTGCTGCCGATCGTCGTCGGGGAGAGCTGGCCCGAAGGCGACGAGACGAAGCTGCGCGCGCTGCGGGACGCTTGGCACACGGCGTCGTCGGCGATCGGGCCGGTGTCCGAGACGGGCAACCAGGCGGCGTCCGGCATCCGCGACAACTGGACGGGTGACGGCGCCGACGCGTTCGCGGAGCAGTGGAAGAAGTTCGTCGAGGGCGACGAGGCCTACTTCAAGCAGCTGGCCGACGCGGCGAAGGCCCTGGGCGATTCGTGTGACCAGACGGCGTTGGACGTCGAATACACGAAGTACATGATCATCATTTCCCTGATCGTCCTGGCGGCCCAGATCGCGGCGATGATCGCGGCGGCGGCGGTGACGTTCGGCGGCTCGACGGCGGGGATCGCGCCGGCCCAGATCGCGACCCGGATGACCGTGCAGATGCTGTTCCGGCAGCTGCTCGAGAAGCTGGCGCAGCAGGGGTTCAAGCAGGTCGCGAAGGAGCTGCTGGAGAAGCTGCTCAAGCAGGGTCTCAAGAAGATCGGGATGGAGATCCTCAAGAACGAGGCGATCAACCTCGGCATGGACGCGGGCATCCAGGGCCTGCAGATGGCGAAGGGTGACCGCAAGGACTGGGACTGGTCGAAGACGTCGGACGCGGCGATCTCGGGAGCGGTCGGCGGCGTCGTGGGAGCGGCATCGGGATCGATCGGCCGCGGGGCGACGGAGGGGCTTTCGCACAGCGCGGGCGGCCAGGTCGCGGACGCGGCCATGCGGGCCGGGGCGCGGGGCGCGGTCGAGGGCGTGGCGCAGACCGTCGGCCAGGCGGCGGTGACCGGGGATCTGGGGTCGTTGACGCCCGAGCAGCTGCTGATGGGCGCTTCGAGCGGGGCTGTCGGGGGCGCCGTCGGGGGCGCGAAGGAGCAGCTGCACTCGGTTCACGAGGCGAACATTCCGCGGGCGGACGCGGATGGGGACTCGGGTGGGGCCGGTGGGTCGGAGTCTCGGTCAGGTTCGGAGCCTGAGTCTCGGTCGGGTTCGGAGTCTGAGTCTCGGGGCGAGTCTTCGTCGGAGCCTGAGTCGCGTCGTGAGAGCGCCTCCGAGCCGGAGTCGCGAGGTGAGGAGCCTCGGCAGGATGCTTCCTCGGCGCCGGAAACGCGTCGGGAAGCCTCTGCCGAACCCGAGACGCGCAGCGAGCAACCACGCCACGAGGCGGCATCCGCGCCGGAGTCGCGAGGTGAAGAACCTCGCCACGAAAGTTCCTCGGAATCCCCCGCGGAACGCGAGCAACCACGCCACGAGACGGCATCGGAACCACGCGTCGACGAACCTCGGCGTGAGGCACCGCCGTCGTCGCCGGAAGCGCGGACGGCGGCCGAGCCGGAGGTCCGGCGGGAGCCCGACCCGCCGCAGCGCGCGGAGAGTCAGCCGGCCGCGTCGCCGCCGGTCGCCGAGCACCGCGCACCGGAGGCGTCCCGGCCGAGCGTGGACCAGCAGCCGGATCACCGCGAGGCACCGGCCCCGAGCCACCCATCGCCGGCAGGCACGTCACCCCAGGGCGGCTACGGAATGGCCCAGCCGGGCTTCGCCCCGGAGCCGGGCCGCCAGAGCGGCGGACGTCCCCAGGACAACGTCGGAGCGGCCGGCTTCACCGGCGGCCCGAGCCAGCCGTTCGCGGCGGATGGGGGGTCGTTCCCGAACGGACCGTCGCCGCAGCAGGCACCCCCACCGGCCGGTTTCACGCCCCCACCGCCGGGCGGGTTGCCGAACGGCGGCGGAGTGGGCGGCCCTGGTCCCCGGCCATCCGGGACGCCGGCCGGCGACCAACCGCGACGGGTTCCGCCGCCGGACCCCCGCCGGATGCTGCAGGGCGGCCAGCCGCCGAGTGGGTATCGCCCAGGGGGCCAGCCCCCGCAAGGCGGCCGGCCGCAACTCGGTGGCCAGCCGCAGCACGGTGGGCAGCCGGGCGGCCAGCCGCCGCACGGCCCGCAACCGGGTGGCCAGCCCCAGCACGGTACGCAGCCGGGCGGGCAACCGCCGCACGGCGGGCAGACCGCTCAACCGCGGCACGGGGCACAGGCGGGTGCCCCGCTCCGGCACGGTGGGCCGCCGATGCCATCCGGCGCTCAGCCGCTCCACGGTACGCAGCCGGGTGGGCAACCCCCGTTCAACGGGCAGGCACCTCGGCACGGCGCGCCGCCGGCTCACCCCGGTGGACAGCCGCAGCACGGGAGGCAGCCGGGCGGTCAGCCGCCGCACGGTGGGCAGCCTGGTGGGCAATCGCCGGTCGGGGGGCCGGCGAGTCAGCCCGGTGCACAGCCGCCGCACGGGGCACAGCCTGGTGGGCAGCCGTTGCCCGGCGGGCCGGCGACTCAACCCGGTGCACAGCCACTTCAGGGGGCACAGCCCGGTGGGCAGCCGCTTGGTGGGCGGGCGACTCAGCCCGGTGCGCAGCCAATTCATGGGGCGCACCCTGGTGGGCAGCCGACGCTCGGCGGGCCGGTGGGTCAGCCCGGTGCACAGCCGCCGCACGGGGGTCAGCGCGGCGGGCAATCGCCGCTTGGTGGGCCGGCGGGTCAAGGCGGTGGGTCGCCGCTTCATGGGGGGCAGGGCGGTTTGCCGCCGCATTCGGGTTCGCCTGGTTCTCAGGGTGGGCCGCCTTCCTTGCCGGCTGGGGGGCGTCCGATTCATGGGGGCGGGCAGGGGCCGCAGGGTGGGGTGCCTCCTCAGGATCCGCGGCGGGTGCCGCCTCAGGGTGGGCAGCGGCCGGCTGGGTATCCGCATCAGCCTCGGGGTCCGCAGGGGCCCGGGCCGCACCCGGGTGGGCGGCCGCCGATGCCGCCGCCGCCGGGACGGCCGCCGCATGATCCTCGGCTGGGGCCGGTTCGGCCTGCTGGGCCGCCTCAGGTTCCGCCTCCTCGGTTCGGGCCGCCGCCGGAGCACCTGGCGCCGCCTCGGGGGCCGTTCGAACCGCCGCGGACGGGGGAGCAGCCGCGGCCGGCCGAGCACACGCCGCAGCCGGTGGGCGAGCAGTCGCCGGTGCGGGAGAGGCCGGTCGCCGAACGGCCGGATTCGCGTACGCCTGCGCCCGCCGAGCAGACGCAGCCCGGCACGCCTGGCGACCAGCGGACGCCCGCTGACGGTCGGCCCGCGGACGGAAGCTCGCCCACGGCCGAGCGCGAGCCTGCCCGGGAACGCCCCGCCGAGCAGCCCGCCGACGAGCGGACGGACCAGCACGCACCCGGGCAGGAGCGCGCCGACGAACGGGCACCGGCCGCCGAACAGCGGACGGCCGGGGACGAACGACCCGCCGACGAAAGCTCGTCCACGGCCGAGCACGGCACGACCGCCCAAGAACGGCCGATCGACGACACTGCCGCCGGGCACGAGCGGTCGGCAGAGCAGGCCTCCGACGAACCGCACGCGCCCGGGCAGGACCACGCAGGCGAACCACAGGACGCAGGAGCTCACGAGCGGCCCACCGAGCAAGCCACCGCCGAGGGCGCCGAGCCGGTGACCTCCGGCCAAGAACCGTCCGCAGCTCACGACTACGGCCTGGACGAGCCCTATCTCACCGATCCTCGATTCCACACCGACGATCCCGCCGGAATCAGGCGGATCGAGGACACCTTCATGGACTCCGCGCACCACAGCCGGGTCGATGGCGAGTGGCGGCACGAACAGGTCCGGCGGGAGGCGCTCGCCAAGCGGGACCTCGCCCATCCCGGCATGTCCGATGCCGGGGCCGTTGCCGTGCACGCCTACACCCGGTACGAGATGGTCGGCCCGCTCAACCACGCCCTCCGGATGGGCGGGCCCGAGCTTCCGCACCTCGCCCCGCAGGCCGCCGCGCTGGTCTCCGGGCTGAACGAGCTTCCGCCGCACGAAGGGGTCGTTTCGCGGCGGGTCGACTTCAAGGGCGATCTCTCGCGGCTGCAAGCCTTCCTCGCCCGGTTCCACGACGGTGCGCACATCACCGAACCGTCGTTCCTCAGCTCCTCGAAGGTCGACGCGCAGCACCCGCGCAGCAAGTTCCCCGGCGAAGTCGAGATGCGGATCCAGTCCAAGACCGGGCGGGACGTCGAGGACCTGGCCAGCATCAAGGACGAGCACGAAGTCCTCTTCAAGGCCGGGACGCAGTTCAAGATCACCGGCATCGAAGAAGGCCCCGGGCACCCCAACGCCAACCCGCGTCAGCCCGGCGAGCCGCACTACATCGTGCACGCCGAAGAGGTCGCGCCCGGGGAGCCGGGACACCTCGGTGAGGCCGATGCCCGCGAGGCCATCGAGCAGCGCCGGGCCGAGGAACGCGCCGACGAAGCACGCCGGCAGCGCGAAGCCGACGAAGAGCTCGAGCAGTTCTACGCCGAGCACCCCGAATACAAACCGAGCGGTGATCTGGCCAGCAAGCTCAACGCCTTCGACCCCCCGGGTGCCGAGCCGCTGCCCGAACGGCGGCCGCCGGCCACCGGGAAGCCGGAAGGGGGGTGGGCGCAGCTCGCCGAACCGCTCACTCCGGGCGGTCAGCCCGTGCTGCACGCCGGGTCCGTCGAGACACCGCAGCAGCACGCTCGCCTCGTGCGGGACGCCGTTCCCGAGCTCGGTGCGGTCAACACCCGCAACCACTACAGCCCGGACGGCCTCGAGAACGGTTACCGGACCAACGCCGCCGAATCGATGGCCGCTTTCGACCGGCGGATGAACGGCGAGGACGTCGTGGCCGGGCCGGCTCGGCAGCAGGGCCTGGGCGAACAGCTCGGCGGACCGTGGGACAGCCGCGGCAGCTTCGACGACGTCGCCCGTGACCTCGGCGAACGTCCCGTCGGCGCGCGGACTGCCGTGGCCTTCGAGCTGCCGAACGGGGAGTCGCGGCTCATCGCCGGCGTGCACACCGAGCACGGGGTGCTCTTCGCCGATCCCGTCACCGGGCGGCTCGCCGAACTGCCGCACGACGCCACCGGGATCCATACCCTGCCGCTCGGCGGCGCGGACGCTCCGCCGCACCACGTCGTCGAAAGCGCGCCGATCAGCGACCGGCTCAACCCGCCGTCCGAACGCGTCGTGCACGACGAGGGCTACCTCTTCGACCGCGAGCACCGCGGCACCCCGGCCGACCACGACAGCATCCGCCGGGCGGTCGGCGACGAGGACATCTACCAGCAGGTCCACGACCGCGCGCTGGCCCGCCGGGACGCCGCCGGGCTGCCGGTCACCGACGAGGGTGCCGTCGCGCTGCACGGCTACACCCGCGGCGAGTACGCCTACGACGTCAACGAGGCCCTGCGCCGCGGGCCCGGCCACCCCGGCTTCGACCTCGCGCAGCAGAACACGCGCGCGATCATGGACGGCCTCAACCAGATCGCGCCCGAGTCCGGCGAGACCATCCGCGCCTACGACGTCGGCGGCGATCCGCATCTCGCGGACATGGTCGCCAAGCCGTACGAGCCGGGCTCGGTGATCGTCGAGCCCGCGTTCTCCAGCGCGTCGATCAAGACCGACGAGTTCTCGACGTCGAAGTTCGGCGACGACATCGAGCTGCACGTCCGGTCGGACAACCTGCGCGACATCTCGAAGCTCGCCGAGAACCCGGGCGAGCGCGAATCGCTGTCGCCGCCCGGGACGCAGCTCCTGGTGCACGAGAAGCGGCTGGAGATCGGGCCGGACGGCCGCCGCAAGTGGGTCATCGTGGCCGAGGAGATCGGGCCCGGCCACCCGCGCTACCTCGAACCCGAGGCGGCGCGCGAGAAGATGGCCGAGCGCCGCGCCGAGAACGACCACAACGCGGCCGAGTTCCAGCGCCGCAAGCAGGCCGCGATCATGGAACGGCTCGGCGGCCTCGGCGAGCCGGAGCACGTCACGCCGCAGCCGGAGCACCAGTCGGTCCACGACGTCCAGGACGCTCCCGCGGCACCGCCGCCGCCCCCGGTGTCGGTGCACGACTACTCGCGGCTGGCCCGCGCCACCAACCCGCCCGCCGAACCCGCCATCCACGCCGGCGGGACGACGCCGTCCGAGCGTGCGGCCTACGTCCACGACCGCCACCCGCACCTGCGCGACGTCAACCCGGGCTTCCACCAGCCGGGAGCCTTCGAAAACGGCTACCTGACGAACTGCACGCGGGGTCCCGAGGCGTACATGGACCGGCAGCGCGGCGGCGACATGACGGCCGAGCCGATCCTGCCGCACGAAATGGGCAGCCGCGGCACGCTCGAACACCTCGAGGGCCGGTTCGGGGAGACGTTCTCCGAGCGCGGCGGCTACGACGACGTCATCCGCGAGATGCGGGACAAGCCGCTGGACCACCACGCCGTGGTCGCGGTGAAGTACCCGGGCCCGAACGGCGTCGAGTACGGGCACGTGGCGATGGTCGTGCACACCCGCGAAGGGGTCGCGTTCATCGACCCGCAGTCCGGCGACCTGATGCACCTGCCGCAGCCCGCGACCAGCGTCAAGCTGATGCACATCGGCACGCCGGACGAGGTGCACGCCCAAACCGAGCACAGTCAGACCGAGCACGAGGCGCACGGAGGCTACGGGGCCGCGGAGCCGGTGGGCGCGGACCGCTTCCTCGGCCGCGAAGACCTCCAGGCCGCGCTGGCCCACCCGGACCTGGCGAACGCGCACGTCGAAGCCAAGGACGAGCTCGGCCGCGCCCACGACCTCGGCCCGCTCAAGGACTACCTCGAAGCGCAGCTGCCGAACCGGCCCGAGCTGGTCCGGCTGCTGAGCGACGAGGCCAACGCCTACATCGCCGACTCGCTGGCCAAGCGGCCGCTCGCGCTGGGCAACCTGCTCGCGCACGACGAGGCCGTGCGGATCTTCGAGGACTCCCTGCGGGACGTCCACGAGCAGCGCGAGCACGGCACGCTCCCGGAGGAGATCCCCGCGGAACCCCAGCACCTCGAGCTGGGCGAGACCGAGCGGCGGGTGTCCGGGGAAGCGACCGCGGACAACGCCCGGTACGAGGACGCCGACCGCCGTCAGCCGCCCTACCCGCGGGAACACCTCGGCAACGCGACGGAGTTCAAGAAGTACCTGGACGGTGTCTACGAACGCGCGGAGGTCGCGATGGCGAAGCTGCGCGAGGTCGTGCCGGAGATCGCGGCCGAGACCGAAGGCGAGCCGGACCTGCGCAAGACGCTCAAGGGCCGGGGCCGCGCCGAGGACAAGATCGAGTCCAACTACGGCGGCGACCCGTCGCGGCTGACCGACATCGCCGGTGGCATCGTCCGCTTCGACCGGATCGAGATGCTCTACGCCGCCCTGGAGAAGATCCGGGCGCGCGACGACATCGAGATCGTCGAGTTCGAGGACCGGTTCGTGAAACCGCAGCCCGCCGGGTACAGCGACCTGCAGATGAAGGTCCGGATCGACGGGCACGTCGCCGAGTTCCGGTTGCACCTCAAGGCGGTCGACGCCGTCTCCGCCTACGACCACGCGCTCTACGAGGTCCGCCGGGACATCAAGGCCCGGGCCGTCGACGAAGGCCCCGGACCCGACCCCGAGACCGGGAAGAAGCGGCCGCGGCCGTACACCGTGGAAGAGCAGGCCCTGATCAACGCCCTGCTGAAGCGGGAGCGGGAGAAGTTCTGGGAAGCGCTGAACAAGAGGCCCGAGCAATGACGATCGAGACGCCGGCGTACTTCCGGCACCACGACAGCCCGTACCGGCTCGACAAGACGGCCGACGGCGGGCTGGCCGGCTCCATCCTGAGCCTGCGGACCGGGCGGTTCGTCGAGGACAACGACAAGATCGACGACGTCCTGTTCGCGCAGGCCGGGGACATCGGGACGCTGACCGAGCAGCAGTTCGTCATCCGCACCGAAGACCTGCGACGGGACTACCTCCGCGGCGGGGGACCGATTTTCGCCCTCTACGACACGATCAGCGCCATGCACTCGGTGGCCCGCGAGGAGGGGCGACCGCTCAGCCGCGAGGAGGCCGCGCTCAAGGTTTCGCTGTACCGCCGTACTTTCCGGATGTGGGAGGACGAGTTCGCGCGTCTCGACGCCGGCGAGCCGCCGACCTTCGGCTACACCTCGACGTTGGCGCAATGATTCACGTGGAACATCGACTTTCAGCAGACGAGCAGCGCACTCTCCTGGTGCGCCTGGGAAAGCTCGTGCGCGAGCACCGCGTCAACGCCGAGGTGCCCGCCGTCGCCGACTTCCGGCAGGTCGGGAAGCACACCGAGACCGCGGGCCACAACACGGCGGTACCGGACGAGCTGGCCGGCATCTTCACCGAGCTGCGGGCCGGGATGTACACCGAAGGCCGCGGCACCTGGCTGCAGGCGCGGTTCGCCTTGAACCCCGACGGCAGCTTCGACTTCGACTTCGCGCTCGACGACGATCCGGTGTGGACCGGGGCACCCGAGCCGGCCGCCTGGCCGGAGGAGCTCGCCGCGTTCCCGCGGGCCGACGAGCACATCCCGGACTGGTGGCGGCTGCGCGCGCAGCTGCCGCTGGGCGTGGTGTTCCGGCACGCCGACGTCGGCGGCCCGGACGTCGAGCGGCCGCCGCTGACCGACACCGAGGTCCCGCTCGTGCTCCAGTACCTCGAACGCGAGGCCGTCGTGCACGAGACCGAGGACGAGCGCTTCCACACCGACGGCACCTGGATCTGGTCCGACGCCGTTCCGCTCCTGCTCGCGAAGCACGGCGTGCCGCCGGAGCCCGACCTCGTCGCGCACATCCGCCGGCACCACTTCCAGCCGCCGTACGTCGAGCCGCTGGTCCGGCGGACGGCCGAGGCGGACCTGCTGGGCAAGCCGCGGCCGAAGCCGGGCCGCGCCGACGTGAAGAAGACCGCCGGGGACGTCGTCGCCGAGCTGGAGACCACGCCGCACCCGCAGCTCGACGACGAAGAGCTGCTGACCGTGCTGGTGCAGCGGCTCGGCGAACACGGGGTGTGGCCGGAGGCGTACCGGGTCGGCGAGCGCGCCGACGGCGCCTGGTGCCTCAACTACACGCCCGACGGCTGGGAGGTCGCCGCGTACGCCGGCGGGAAGCCTCGCGAACCGAAGTACTTCGCCCGGCTCGAGTACGCCGCGCAGCAACTGCTGGGCGCGTTGCTGCTGCACCCCGCCCGGATGACCGCCGGGCACGAAACGCCGCTGGAAACCGCGAAGGAGCTCGACGACTGGCCGGTGCACCCGGCGCCGGGTGAGCCTCCCCTCACCCTGCTCCGCAACAAGCGCATCACCAGGCTGGTGGCGGGTACGGTCGTTCTGCGGTTCGGCGAGGAACCGGGCAATCTCGTTCACCACGGCGAGGTACGGTTCGCCACGACGTCGCTGCCGCTCGAACGCGAGCGGGTGCGGCGGAGCTACCGGCTCAGACGCCCCCTGCACGTGATCACCGGCATCACGGTCCCGTGGGCGAACCTGCCGGGTGGCGCGGTGGCCTTCGTGCTGCCGAAGACGATCGCCGAGCACGAGTCCGACGGAAGCCTGGAGAGGATCGAGTAGGTGGAAGCGGCGGAAGCGATTGCCAAGGTCGGCCAGTGGCTGCGCGCGGTGCACGGCCCGGACGTCTCCGGCCCCGCCGGGCTGCGGGTGGACACCGAGAAGGTGCTGCGCATCCCCGAGGGCTGGTCGGTGCCCTACAACACCATCGCGTTCCTCGACGAGGGCCGGCCGGAGAAGGAGATCTTCCCGCCGCCGTCGGTCGTCGTCCGCGAACCGGACGGCGAGCTGCGCCAAGCGCACCCGCACCCGGGCGGGCTGTCCGTGCCGGTGGCGTTCCCCGGCCAGGAGAACTGGCGCGAGGTCGTCGACCCCGAGTACGTCAAGGCCGGGCTCGGTGAGCTGGGCGTGCCACTGCAGGCCGTCGCGGGCTGGGTGAAGGTCGACGCCGACGGCAACCAGACCGGCGAGGAGCGCGAGAACCCCGAGTACAAGGCCGGGCCGATCCGCCGCGGCTACCCGAAGCCGGAGAACACCCTGGAGACGCTGCTGTCGTTCGGCAGCGTCGGCTGGCTGACCCGGGAACTGCTGCTCATCGGGCTGATCCGGTGCGAGGTGTACGTCCCGCTCGACCTGGAGACCGGCAAGACCGACCGGTTCTACTTCGCCGAAGAGCGCAACGAGCTCAAGGTGTTCAGCTCGACCCGGCACCTGCCCTCGCGCGAGCACGGCTGGTGGAAGGTCGACGTCGCCACGCTCGCCGAGTTCGAGCACCCGCCGAACCTGGTCATCAACGGCGGTCCGACGACCATCGAGGACGTCTCCAGCGGCGAGCTCGCGGAGATCGTCCAGCGGTTCCCGCGCCACGAGCCGCGCATCGACGTGCACGGCCGCTGCCCGGAGGCCGAGGAGGACCTCATCCGGGTCGCCACCGAAACCGCGTCCCGGATGGGCCTGCCGGATCCGGTGAAACCGCCGCTCCTGGCGGCCGAGAAGGCCCGCCGGCGCGGCTTCGAGCTGACCGCCGAGGAGTGCGCGAAGACCGTGCTCGGCGAGTCCTGGCTGAAGCGGCTGAACATGCCGGAGCCGCCGCGCAGCAAGCCCAACGACCTGCGCGCGAACGGCCTGGCCCCGGCGTACGACAACGCCGGCCGCACGGTCCCGCGGCTCGACACGTTCGGCAAGTACTTCGAGCGCGACCTCGACGGCTTCCGCTACGGCTGGCAGCGCGTCACGGGCGCGTACGTCGGCTTCGCGCTCGGCGAGGCCCTCGGCGCGGCCGTCGACCGGATGATGCTGCACGACATCCACGCGAAGTTCGGCATCGAGGGCGTCACCGACCTGATCCCGGCGTACGACCAGCCCGGCCGGATCGGCTCGCTGACGCAGCGGCTGCTCTTCTACACCGAGGCCGTCATCCGCAGCCCGCACCGCGAGCAGCCGGAATCCCGCGAAGCCGAGCAGCTCTTCCCGGACGTCGTCCGCGGGGCGCTGCAGCGCTGGCTGCGCACCCAGGGCGCGCCGATGGACGCCATCGACGGATGGCTCGTGCAGGTCCCGGACCTGCACGCCCGGCGTGACATCGACGACGCCGAGCTCAACGCCTACCACCAGCTCGCGACCGGGGCGGCCGGGGCGCCGCCGATGAGCGGCCCGGCCGCGCTGATCCCCGCGTTGCCCGCCGCGCTGACGATGGCCGGCCCCGGCAGCGGGCTCAGCGGCGGAGCGCGGCAGGCGGTGCGCGAGCTGGCCGGCGTCACCCACCCCGACGAGCAGGACCTGACCGCCGCGACCTACCTGACCTGGCTGTTCGAGCACGCGCTGACCAAGGAGGCGTTCAGCTTCCCGATCTGGAACACCAGCCGCGAGGTGCTCAACCCGGACAACCAGTTCCAGCAGGGCCCGGAGTGGACGGCGATCAAGGACCTGGTCGCCGAGTCGGTGCCGTTCTTCGGCGAGCACGGGCTACCCGACCTGCGGATGCCCGAGCTGATCGGCGACGGCAAGACGACGCTGTCGGTGCTCGGACGCGCCTTCGCCGCGTTGTCGGGCTTCGAGAACTACCCGGAGCAGGCGCTGCTTCGCGCGGTCAACCACTCCGGCCGCAGCGCGCTCACCGGGGCGATCGCCGGGGCGCTGCTCGGGGCGCGCACCGGGATCCCCGGGCTGCCGCAGAAGTGGGTCGACCAGCTGGAGCTGCGGTACCTGGTCGAGAACGTCGCTTCGGACGCCTACTGGCACTTCGACCGGCACTCGGCGCTCAGCGCGCTCGGCGACGTCTGGATCGAGCGGTACCCGCGGCATTAGCGCGAGGATGGGGAGAATGGACGAAGAGGAAGCCGTCGCCCGCGCGCGGGAGTGGCTGCGCACGCAGCCCGGCGGCGACCGGCTGCGGATCCGGCCGGAGTTCACCGCGCGCCGCCCGGACGGCTGGCGCTTCACGGTCAACACGGCCGGCTACCTGGACGGCACCGACATCGGCGCGGGCCTGTTCCCCGGCCCGGTGGTCGTGGTGCCGGACGAGGGCGAGATCGGGTACGACCGGGCGGCGATGGCGAGCACGCCCGCCGAGGCCGAGTGGCGGCCGGACGTCGACCCCGAGTTCGACGAGAAGGCGTTCCCCGAACTGGACCTCCCGGTGCGGGCCGTCCGCGGCTGGACCAGGGCGAACGGTGAGTACCGGAGCAACGAGCAGTACACCGCCGGCCCGGTGTGGCGGGGCTTCCCGGCTCCGGCGACCGACGCCGGGAAGCTGCTGAACTACCTGGCCGCGAACTGGATCACCCGCGCCGAATTCGTCCGCGCTCTGCTGGAGTGCGAGGTGCTCGTGCCGTTGCTCGACAACGGCGAGCCGCTGGTGCGGCCGGTCCCGGGCAAGGACGAGCGCGAAGTCATCGCCTACAGCTCGTCGGCGAAGGTGCCCGGGCGGTACCCGCGCCGGTGGCGGGTCCTGGTCCGGGAGCTGCCGGCGGGGTCGGGACTGACGCTCGACCCTGGCACCGGCCTGGTCCGCAGCCTCACCGCCGCCGAACTGGGCACGACCGGCGAGCGCCGGCCCATCGTGGCCGAGCCCGCGCCGGAAGCCGGGCCCGAGGTCGCCGCGGCGCTGCCCGCGCTGGTCGCGGAGTTCGGCGTCGAGCCGCCCGACCTGCCGGCCCGGCACCTGCGGTACGCCCTGGACCACGCCCGCGACCAGCACTTCGAGCTGACGCCGGAGGAGTGCGTCCGGTACCTGCGCGGGTTCGCCTGGCAGTACCGCAACGGCGTCCGCCGCCGGGCCGGTCAGGAGCCGGAATGGCCCGCCGACCTGGGCGCGAACGGTCTGATCGCGCACGTGGACGAAGACGCCCGGCCGCGGCCGGTGCCGTGGACGTTCGGCAAGTTCTCCGCCTTCGGGACGCCGCCCGACCGCTTCGCGTGGCACCGGATCGTCGGCGCGTACGTCGGCTTCGCGATCGGTGACGCTCTCGGCGGCGGCGCGGACCCGGTGAGCTCCCTGCCGCTGGGCGGCCTGACGCGGCACCTGCTGTTCCACACCGACATCGTGCTGCGCGGCCTGCCGCCGGTGCCGACCGGCGAAGTCCCGGCGACCCTGCCCGAACCGGACCCGGTCGGCTGGCTCGCCGTCGCGACCCGGCACGCCGGCCCCGCGCCCGCCGAGTTCTCCGCGCTGCTGGCCACGGCGCTGGCCGCGACGCCGGCCGGGGCGGTGGCGTTGGCCGACGTCGACGGCGAGCGGTACGCGAAGGACGTCGCCCGCGAACTGACCGGCAGCGCGGCCGGCGCCGAGGTCACCGAGGGCGTCGAGCTGCTCATTTCCCTGTTCCAGAGCCTGCTGACGCGGGAGCCGTTCGCGCTGCCGGTGCACGTCCGCCTGCACGAGGTGGGCGGCGACCTGGCGGCTTCGACGCTGGCGCTGCGCGCGGACCGTGACGCCGACGACGTGACGCAGCTGGAGTCCATCGGCGACGGCCGGAGCGTCCGGTCGGTGCTCGGCCGCGCGCTGTTCGCCGCGGCGAAGCGCGGGTACGACCCCGAGGCCGCGATCCGGCTCGCCGCGCGGTCCGGGCCGGTGGCGGGCGCGATCACCGGTGCGCTGGTCGGCGCCCGGGTCGGCGTGCCCGGCCTGCCGTGGGTGCCGTCGCTGCCCGACCTCGGCCTGCTCGAAGACGTGGCCAGTGACGTCTTCTGGTACTTCAACCGCAACGGCCTCCGGACGGAGACCGCCGAGCACGCACGCTGGGAGCGCCGGTACCCGAGCGGCCGGTTCACCCCGGAACCGGAGGGACCGGACTTGCGATCGCGACTGCGGGGCAGCCTGCTGGCCGGGGCGATCGGCGACGCGCTGGGCGCGAAGACGGAGTTCGACTCGATCGACCGGATCCGCGAGATCGCCGGACCGGACGGCATCACCGACTTCATCCCCGCGTACGGCGGCGTCGGCCGGATCACCGACGACACGCAGATGACGCTCTTCACGCTCGAAGCGCTGATCCGGGCCCACGCCCAGCAGCGGAAGACCGGGTCCGCGGACGTCGTCCACTCGCTGCAGATGGCCTACCAGCGCTGGCTGCACACCCAGGGCGTCACGTGGGACCGCGCTCGCGGACCGCAGTCGGCGGTCGAGGCGGCCGACGGCTGGCTGATCACCCACCAGGACCTGTTCAGCCGGCGTGCACCGGGGCTGACCTGCTTCGGCGAGCTGGAGGCGTACGGCCGCTCGGGCGTCCGGGGCACCATCGACCGGCCGGTCAACAACTCGAAGGGCTGCGGCGGGGTGATGCGCGCTGCGCCGATCGCGCTGTGGTCGGACGACCTCGCCGAGGTGTTCCGGCTCGGCGCCGAAAGCGCGGCGCTGACCCACGGTCACCCGAGCGGGTATTTGTCGTCCGGGTGCTTCGCGGTGCTCATGCACGAGCTCCTGCACGGAAAGCCGCTGCTCGACGCGGTCGCGACCGCGC
Organism: Amycolatopsis sp. NPDC003731; assembly: GCF_053586895.1. NCBI lineage: Bacteria > Bacillati > Actinomycetota > Actinomycetes > Pseudonocardiales > Pseudonocardiaceae > Amycolatopsis > Amycolatopsis sp. NPDC003731. The sequence continues at coordinate 65,912 of NZ_JBSFNC010000002.1, forward strand.
GCGCGGAGCTCGTGAAGCACCCGGGGCACGAGGAGCAGAGCGCGGCGCTCGACGCGGCCTTGGCGATGGAGGGCCCGCCGACGCCGGAGAAGCTCGAACGGCTCGGGCAGGGCAACGTCGGCGAGACGGCGTTGTCGATGTCGGTGTACGTCGCACGGGTCACCTCGGACGCCGACTCGGCGTTGCTCGCGGCGGTCAACCACAGCGGCGACAGCGACTCGACCGGTTCGGTCTGCGGCAACCTCGTCGGCGCGATGTACGGCGAGGAAGCCCTGCGGAAAAGCTGGCTCGACCGGCTGGAACTCCGCGAAGTCATCGTCGGCCTGGCGGACGACGCGCTCACCGAGTTCGGCCCGGATGCGCCGGGCGACGACCGGTGGTTCGCTCGGTACCCGGTCGACTAGATTCTTGGTTCACGGGGGACGGGGAGGACAAACGTGCGTTACCGGGTTGAAGTGGCCGAACGCCCGGACGGCCTGTATGCGACGTGGGGCGAGGGGACCTACCGCGCGCAGCGGTCGACCACGGACGGCACGGTGCTGCTGTCCGTCTTGCCGGAGGAAGAGGCGCCGGAGGGCTTCGACAAGGAGTTCGAGGGCCGTCCGGCGAAGGTCGTCCCGGCGAGCGAGGTGCCGTCGACGTTCACGCTGCGGACCTTCGCCGAGTACGACGGCGAGGTCTTCGAGGTCGCGCCGGGCGACCGGCCGGAGCTGACCCTGCGCTGGGTGCGTGACGACGCCGCGCGGGCGGCCCAGCTGGGCCTGACCGACTTCTCGGTCACCGTGCCGGCCAAGCAGGTCACCGCGCTGTGGCAGACGCGGCTGGACTTCACCGAGACGCCGGAGGCCCGTCCGCAGCCGGGCACCGGCGACCAGAACGCGCTGCTGCGCGCCATAGGCCGGACGCTGCTGCACACCGTGCCCGGCGGCTGGGCGCGCGTCGGCGCGCAGTTCCGGCAGGTCGGGGACTACGCCGAGATCGAGGTCCGCGCGGTCGGCGACGAGGACGGCCCGGTGTCGGTCTCGCTGCCCGCGGTGCCCCGGCTCGGCGGGCTCTTCGCGCGGCTGCGGGCGGCGATGTTCCAGGCCGAGGCGGGCACCTGGTTCCAGGGCACCTTCACCCTCGACGCGCAGTCGCAGTTCGACTTCGACTTCGACGCCGACCGCGAGCCGGACTGGCGGGTGCCGCCCAACGACGGCGGCCGTCCGTCGACCGCCGCCTACGAGCTGGAACTGGCGACCTTCCCGCGCACGCCGAAGCACATGCCGGCCTGGCTGACGGCGAAGGCCGGGCTGCCGCTGGACGTCGTGTTCCGGAACGCCCGGGTCGCCGATTCGCACGTCGAGGGCGAGCGCCCGGTGGTCAACCGGCCGCCGGTGCCGCCGGACCAGGTCCGCGGCCTGCTCGACTACCTGTTCCGGGCGCCGGTCGCCCTGCACCGGCCCACCCCGCTGCCGGACATCTTCGGCAGCCCCGGGGCGAAGCCGGACGTGCCGAACGCGTTCCACACCGACGGCACCTGGATCTGGCCCGCCGCCGTGCCGCACTACCTGCGCAAGTACGGCGTGCCGCCGGAGCCGGAGCTGGTCGAGCACGTGCGCGCAGTGGGATTTCGGCCGCCGTTCGTCGGGGAGCTCGTCCGCGCGACGGCCGAGGCGGAGGTCCTCGGCCAGCCGCGGCCGCCGCAGACGGCCGCCGACCTGCCGGACGAGCGCGCGCTGACCCGCGTGGCCCGCGGCGAGCCGGTCCGGAACCTGAAGGGCGCGGAGACCCTGGAGCTGCTCCAGCAGCGGCTCGCCGAGCACGGCGTGCCCGCCGCGGCCTACCGGATCGGCGCGAACGAGATCCCCGCCGAGGGCGTCTGGACGCTGCGCCGCGCCGAGAACGGCTGGGAGGTCTCGCGGCCGCCGTCCGACGAGCCGGTGGCGTTCGGCTCGCTCGGCGACGCCGCCCGGTTCCTCCTCGGCGTGCTGCTGATGCTGCCGCCGCGGCCGGCGGAGGAGTCCGACCAGCCCGCCGACTGGCCGATCCTGCCGATGCGCGGCGAGCCGCCGTTGAACTTCTACCGCGGCAAGCGCCTGCTCACGCTGCCGCCGGGCACCACGGTCGTCCGGTACGGCAACGAGACCGGCAACCTGGTGCACGCCGACGGCTCGCGGTTCGTCGAGACGGCGCTGGCGTTCGAACGCGAACGCGAGAAGCGGCGCTACCGGGTGCAGCGCGCGATCCGGGTGCTGACCGGCGTGACGGCGCCGTGGGGCGGGCTGCCGGGCGGTGCGGTCGCCTACCTGCTGCCGCGGCCGCTCGCCCAGCACGTCGAAACGGGCTCGCTCAGCAGGCAGTGATCAGGACGGCGGGCGACCACCAGTAGTCGGCGAGCGGGGTGACGTCGACCTCGGTGAAGCCCGCCGTCGTCAGCTGCTCGGCCCAGACCGCGGCCGGGTGCTCCCAGTTCGTCCGCTGCTGCCCGGAGACGATCCCGAGCAGCACCGGCAGCAGGAAGCCCTGGGCGACGAGCGTGGCGTCTTCGCCGTACTCGGCGACACCCCGCTCGTAGCGCTCGACGAGCGACCGGAGGTGCTCCGGCGAGCCTTCCTCGAACTCGGGGACGTCGAACTCGGCCAGCACCAGCGTGCCGGTGCGCGGCTGCAGCGCCCGCAGCACCTCGGCGCGCTGCTCCGGCTCGATGGACTGCAGCGCGAACGTCGACTGGACGAAGTCCCAGCCGAGGTCGTCGCGGGCCAGGAAGTCCTGGGCGGTCGACTGCCAGCACTGGGCCGAGGGCACCCGTTCGTGGACGCCTTCGAGCAACGCGGCCGACGGCTCGACCAGGTCGATCCGGGGCGGGAGGTGCGAGGCCTGCTCCAGCGCGGGCACCACGGCGAGGCCGTCACCGCAGCCCAGGTCGAGCAGCGATTCCGGTTTGGCGCTGTCGTACCGGGCGGCCAGCTCGGCGCTCAGGGCCCGGTACAGCTCGACGTTGCCGCCGCCGCGGATGAACGCCGTGAACGCGCTGGGCTGGTCGTACACCGGCGCCGAGCCGTCACCGGCCAGGTAGGTCCGCAGTTCGTCCGCCAGCGTGGAGCCTTCCCGCCCGGCTTGGGCGGCCAGTTCGGCGGCCTGGTCGCGGTCGCCGGAGCGGTGGGCGGCGAGAGCGTCGGCGAGCAGCTCGATCGAGGTCATGGTCAGGAGATATCAGAACGGGACCCACAACGTCACTCGCGTGCCGCCCCCGGCGAGTCCCGACTCGACCAGCGACGTCCCGCCGACCTCGGCCAGCCGCGCGGTGATCGACTCGCTGATGCCGAACCCGGCCGGGTGGTCGGCCGCGCTGAAGCCGCTCCCGTGGTCGCGGGTGATCACCGCGATACCGCCGTCGCGCTCCTCGACGCGGACCACCACCCGGTCGGTGCCCGAGTGCTTCATCGTGTTCCGCATCGCCTCGCGCACGGCGTCGCGGATGGCGATCTGGCGGACCTCCGACAGCGTGTCGTCGTCCAGTTCGGCCACCACGAGCTGGGCGCGCAGGCCGTCGCGGGCCATCTCGGCGGCGAGCGCGGCGAGCTTCTCGCCCAGCGGCCGCGCACCGGCCTCGGCCTGCTCGGACGCCGCCGACTCGATCGTGTGCCGGATCTCCATCGCCTGCGCCCGCGCCAGCCGCTGGATCTCGACCAGCCGTTCTGCGGGGTCGCCCGGGCTGGACAAGGCCATCGCTTCCAAGGTCTGCAGCACCGTGTCGTGCAGCCTCCGGTGCTGCTGGGCGCGCTCGGCGAGCCGCCCGTTGCGGGTGCCGTAGGCCAAGGCCAGGCGCGTGCCGAGACCGGTCAGCACCAGCGCGGCGGTGGCCAGGAAGAGCTCGGCGAGCAGCACGGAGTACGTCGAGAAGGCGGCCCCGGCCAGGAACCCGCCGGTGTTCAGCCGGTTCGCCAGCATCCGGAGCGGGAAGCTGAGCAGGCCGAACACCACGCCGCTCGGGAGGCCGAGCGCGAGCGTGAGCAGGCCGATCTCGCCGTAGAGGTGGACGCTGGTGACCGCGAGCGCGTCGAAGTACGCCGAGGTGGGCACGGTCAGCGCGATGAGCAGCGGCGAGAGCACGGTGAAGGCCAGGTCGACGGCCAGCAGCTTCCCGGCGTTGCGGCCGCTGAAGGGCGCCGAGCGGAACATCCAGCGCAGGCCGGTGACGTTGAGCGCCACCGACAGGAGCGTGAAGACCCCGACCGGCAGCAGCCCGGCCGTGCCGCGCTGGAGGACGTAGACGCCGAACTGGCCCGGCACCGCGAGCAGCCGGTAGGCCAGCGGGATGAGCACGACGTACCGGGTGGCCCGCAGCAGCAGCCCGTCCCGCTCGGCCGGGTCGATCGGGCCGGACATCCGCGAGATGCGCCGCAGCGCGTGCATCGGCGCCGGGTCGGCGATCTCGGCGGGCAGCTCACTCGTGGCGGTGGCGATCGCGGGGGCGCCGCGCCTCAGCAGCGCCACCAGGAAGCTGCCCCCGCCCGCCACGGCTCACGCGTCCCCGACGCCGTTTTCCGCGGCCCACTTCTTCAGCTCGGCGACCGCCTCGTCGTGGTCGAGCGGGCCGCGGTCCAGCCGGAGCTCCTTGAGGAACTTCCACGCCTTCCCGACGTCCGGCCCCGGCTTGAGGCCGAGCAGCTCCATGATCTGCTCGCCGTTGAGGTCCGGCCGCACCCGGTCGAGGTCCTCCTTGGCCTTGAGCGCGGCGATCCGGGCTTCGAGGTCGTCGTAGGTCGCCTGCAGCGCGGCCGCCTTCCGGCGGTTGCGGGTGGTGCAGTCGGCGCGGACCAGCTTGTGCAGCCGGGTCAGCAGGGGGCCGGCGTCGGTGACGTACCGGCGGACCGCCGAGTCCGTCCACTCGCCCTTGCCATAGCCGTGGAACCGCAGGTGGAGGAACACGAGCTGGGAGACGTCGTCGACGATCTCCTTCGAGAACTTCAGCGCCCGCAAACGCTTGCGGGCCATCCGCGCGCCGACCACTTCGTGGTGGTGGAAGCTCACGCCGCCGCCGGGCTGGAACTCCCGGGTCGCCGGCTTGCCGACGTCGTGCAGCAGCGCCGCGAGCCGCAGGATCAGGTCCGGCTCCGACGTCGGCTCGTGCGTCTTCTCCAGGTCGATCGCCTGGGCGAGCACGGTCAGCGAGTGCTGGTAGACGTCCTTGTGCTGGTGGTGCTCGTCGATCGCCAGCCGCATCCCGGGCACCTCGGGCAGCACCCGGTCGGCCAGCCCGGTGTCGACCAGCAGCTCCAGGCCGGGCCGCGGGTCGGCCGCCAGCAGCAGCTTCGACAGCTCGGCCTGCACCCGCTCGGCGGTGATCCGGTCGATCTCCTCCGCCATCGACGTCATCGCGTCGACCACCCGCGGCGCGGCGGTGAAGTCCAGCTGGGCGGCGAAGCGGGCGGCGCGCAGCATCCGCAGCGGGTCGTCGGCGAACGACTCCTGCGGCGTCGCCGGCGTGTCCAGGACCCGCTCGCGCAGGGCGCCGAGCCCGTCGTGCGGGTCGATGAACGTCTTGGACGCCAGGTCGACGGCCATCGCGTTGACCGTGAAGTCGCGGCGCAGCAGGTCGCCCTCGATGCTGTCGCCGAAGGTGACCTCGGGGTTGCGGCCGACGCGGTCGTAGCTGTCGGCGCGGAACGTCGTGATCTCGAGCTGCATGCCCTTCTTCGTCACGCCGACCGTGCCGAAGGCGATCCCGACGTCCCAGACCGCGTCGCCCCAGCCGCTGACGATCTTCAGCACCCGGTCCGGCCGCGCGTCGGTGGTGAAGTCGAGGTCACCGGAACTGCGGCCGAGCAGCGCGTCGCGGACGCTGCCGCCCACGAGGTACAGGCGGTGCCCCGCCCTGGCGAACCTTTCCGCCAGCTCCTCCGCCAGTGGCGAGACCTCCACCAGCCCCACCACCTGCTCGTCGACCACGTCGTTCACGAAAATCCCACTACGTTCCAGGTGCGATAGCTGCAGGCACCGCCGGACACGGACACGGAGAGCCAGCCTACCGGGGAGACCGTTTGCTCTAGCATCGCAGCATGTCTGGATCAGCCGGCCGCCCCGGCGCCTCGAAGCCGCGCAGGCGGCGCAGGCGTCAACGCGGCAGGCGGCTGACCACGGTCGACGAGACGTCGGCCGGTGGTCTCGTGGTGGACGCCGACCGCGAGCAGGCGGTGCTGATCGGCCGGCTCGACCGGCACGGCAGACTGCTGTGGTCGCTGCCCAAGGGCCACATCGAGGACGGGGAGACGGTGGAAGAGACGGCCGTGCGCGAGGTGAAGGAGGAAACCGGCATCTCCGCGCGCGTCCTGCGGCCACTGGGCACCATCGACTACTGGTTCGTGGCCGAGAAGCGGCGCATCCACAAGACCGTGCACCACTTCCTGCTCGAAGCGCTCGGCGGTGAGCTGTCCGACGAGGACGTCGAGGTCACCGAGGTGGCCTGGGTCCCGCTGGCCGAGCTGGAGACCAAACTCGCCTACTCCGACGAGCGCAAGCTCGTCCGGAAGGCCAGTCAGATGTACAAGGAACTTTTCGCGCGCCCGGACGTCCACGGACGAGACGAGCACGCCCCTGAGGGAGCCCCCGAGTGAAGCGGTTCGCCGCAGCCTTCCTGTCCGTCCTCTTCCTGGCCGTCCCCGCCCTGGCCGGCGCCACGGTCGCCCAGGCGCAGGAGGGCGCGCGCCTGCGCATCGACCTGGCCGGGCTGAGCCCGCGGGTGATCACGACTTCGACGACGACGCTGACCGTCACCGGCACGGTGACCAACACCGGCGACCGCCGGGTCGCCAAGCCGCAGGTGCGGCTGCAGGTCGGGGACCGGGCGACGACCGAGCGCGGGGTCGGCGACGTGTTGTCCGGCGCCGTCGTCAAGGACACCCCGCTGACCGAGTTCACGTCGGTCGCCGACGTGCTGGAGCCGGGCCAGAGCGCGCCGCTGAACATCACCGTGCCGCTGACCGGGGCGCGGGCGGAGCGGTTCGCCCGCCCCGGCGTCTACCCGCTGCTGGTCAACGTCAACGGCACGCCGGAGTTCGGCGGGCCCGCGCGGCTGGGCGCGGTCAGCATGCTGATGCCGGTGCTGACCGGGCCGGGCAAGCAGGCCACCAGCCGCGGCGGCGCGCCGAGCATGACCCTGCTCTGGCCGCTGACCGGCAACATCCCGCACGTCTACGCGGCGCCGTACGGCAGCCCGCTGGTGCTGGCCGACGACCGGCTGGCCGGCGAGATCAGCGGGGACGGCCGGCTGAACGCGCTGGTCACGTCGGCGGCGTCGGCCGTGCGGAACAACTCGAACCTGGCGAAGTCGATGTGCTTCGCGCTCGACCCGGACCTGCTGGCCACGGTCGACGCGATGACCCGCGGCTACCTCGTCCACACGGACACGGACACGGGCAACGTCGACGGCAAGGGTGCCGAGGCCGCGAAGGCGTGGCTGACCGAGCTCCGCGCGCTGGTCGGCAACCGCTGCGTGGTGGCGCTGCCGTTCGCCGACACCGACCTCGACGCGCTGACCCGCATCCGGCCGGGCGACACCAGCCTGGTCACCCGGGCGGCCACCGGCGCGGCGACCATCCAGGAGCTGACCGACGTCGCCCCGCAGACCGGCGTGCTCTGGCCGGACGGCACGCCCAGCGCGTCGGTGCTCACCGCGCTGTCCGAGGCCGGCGTCCGGACCGTGCTCACCGACGCGGGCAAGCTCCCGCCCGCCGCGGCCGGCGGCGGCGTCACCGTGCAGGGCAGCACCGTCCGCCTGCAGCCGACCGACTCGCTGATCTCCGCCGCGATGACGGGCGTCCCGACCGTGCCCGGCTCGGTCACCGTGCCCGCGACGACCGAGCGGGCGGTCGCCAGCCAGAACGGCCTCGGCGCCCTCGCCTTCCGCGCCGGGCTGGGCCAGACCGGCGGGCAGCGGCCGGACCACCTGCTGGTCGCGCCGCCGCGGCGCTGGGACGCCTCGGCCGAGGAGTTCACCACCTACCTGCAGCAGGTCAGCGACTTCCTGAGCGCGGGCGTGGTCACCGCGACGGGGCTGCCGGCGCTGCTCGCCGCCGAGCCGTCGGCCGCCGGCGCGGTCGGCGACAGCGGGACGGACCCGGCCGCGGGCGTCGATGCCGGCGTCGTCTCGACGCTCGCCGGGCTCGACGTCAAGGCCACCGGGCTGGCGTCCGCGATGCAGCTCGACCCGACCAAACGGGTGAAACCCGACGACGTCGTCGAGCCGATCCGGCTGGCCGAGCTGCGCGGCGCGTCCACGGCGTGGCGGGGCCTGCCGGCGGACGCGGCGACCACGAACGCCCAGGCCGAACTGGCCGCGATCAGCGGACGGGTGACCGTCTCGCAGCCGAAGCAGACCATCGCGCTGGCGTCCGGCAACTCGCCGCTGCCGGTGTACGTGAGCAACGACCTGCCGGTCGGGATCAACGCCCGGTTCACCCTGAACAACAACACGGGCCTGCGCCCGGAGGACGCGAAGGACTGGTTCTTCCCGGCGAGCGGTGGCAAGAACTACTTCCTGCCGGTGGAGGCGCTGCGGGCCGGCCGGTTCAGCGTCGATGTGTCGTTGAGCACGCCGACCGGTACCCCGCTCGGGTCATCCGCGCGGTTCGAACTGACGTCCACCGAGTACGGCGCGATCACCATCATCGCGACCGTAGCCGCAGGTGTGGCCCTGCTTCTGCTCGCTTCCCGGCGCATCTACCGGAGGGTGAAGGACGCCCGCGCGGGCCGCGACGTCGTGGCCTGATCGCTCGGCCTTTGAGTGTTCCGGGCGGTTCGCGATTACCCTTGGTCCGCACGTGCGCGGCACCGGGCCGCGAGCCGGAATAGAGCACCGAGGATTGGGCACGCGTTGGAGAGAGAGCCGGGCTTACCACCCGAGCGTGCGGGTCGTCCTCGGCGCGAAGGCCCCCCGCCCCCGCAACGGGGCGACGGGCCGCCGCGGGGCTCGCAGCCGGTCCGTCGTCAGCAGCCGCCGCCCCCGCCTCCGGAGCGCGGCCGCCGCCAGCCGCCCCGCAACGGCCACACCCGCCAGATGCCGGCCCCGGAGGACGCCACGGTCCGCGACCAGCGCCCGGTCCGCGACGAGGCCCCGGCCCGCCGCCCCCGCGACGGCCAGCCACCCCGCGACGACCGCCGGGGGCGCGAAGACCGCCGGGCCCGCACGCCGAGGGGGGACCGGCCCGCCCGGGAGGACATCCCGCCCCGCGGTCCCCGTCCCGCGCCGGACGACCCGCCGGCCCGCGGCCCCCGCGGCGACCGAGCCATGCCGGACGACCTGCCCCCTCGAGGCGACCGCCAAGCGCGCGACGAACGCGCCCCGCGCGGCGACCGAGCCCTCACGGACGACCCGACGCCCCGTGGCCCCCGCGGCGACCGAGCCCTCACGGATGACCCGTCGGCTCGCGGACCCCGTGGCGACCGGCCGATCCCCGATGACCCGGCGGCTCGCGGGCCCCGCGGCGACCGAGCCCTTTCGGACGACCTGCCACCCCGCGGCCCTCGTGGCGACCGGCCGATCCCCGATGACCCGGCGGCTCGTGGGCCCCGCGGCGACCGAGCGGTGCCGGACGATCTGCCACCCCGCGGTGACCGCCCGCCCCACGACAACCGCGGCCCGCGCGGGGAGCGGCCCGGTCCGGACGAGCAGCGTGGCCCGCGCCGGGACCGTCCGGCGCCGGACGAGTTCCCGGCCCGCGAGGGCGGCCCCCGTGGCGAACGGCCGCGCGAAGACTGGCCCCGGGACGACCGCGGCCCGCACGACGACCGTGCCCTCCGCGAGGACCAGCGGCGGGTTCCGCCGCGCGGTGGGCAGCCGCCGCGTGGTGGCGGTCCGGCGCCGACGCGGGTCCAGCCGGTGCCGCCGAGCGGCGCGCCGCAGGGCAATCCGCAGAGCGGTGCCCAGCCGGTCGCCCCGCCGCAAGGCGGGGCGCAAGTGCCGCCGCCCGGCCAGGCGCTGAGCGGTGCCCAGCCGGTTGCTCCGCCGCCGGGCCTGCCGCCGCAAAGCGGGCCGCAGGTTCCGCCGCCCGGCCAGCCCTTGAGCGGCGCCCAGCCGGTCATCTCGCCCGGCAACCCGCAGCCCGGCCCGCCGCCAAGCGCCGCTCACCCGGCCGCACCGCCCCAAGGCCAGCCGCCGCAAAGCGGGCCGCAGGTTCCGCCGCCCGGCCAGCCCTTGAGTGGCGCCCAGCCGGTCATCTCGCCCGGCAACCCGCAGGCGGGCCCGCCGCCAAGCGGCGCCCACCCGGCCGCACCGCCGCAGAGCGGCCCGCCGCAAGGCGGTCCCCAGGCGGGCTCGGCTCCGCACCAGGGACGGCTCCCGCAGCCGAACCCGCCCATGACCCCGCCGCCCGGTAGTCCGGCGCTCGGCCCGGGCACTCCGCCGCCGGGCACGCCCGTTCCGCCGCGCGGTCGCGGCTCGCGGCGTCCGACGCCCGTGCGGCCGTGGCAGGAGGAGGCCACCCAGGTCCAGCGCCCGCCGGATCCGGAGGCGACGCGGTTCATCCCGCGCACCGCCGGGGTGCCGATGAACTCGCGCTGGCCGGTCGCCGACCCCGACGTCATGCGGCCGTACGACGCGCTGGCGACCCAGGTCATGCCGGCGCTCAAGGGGCCGCTGGTCAAGCCCCGGCCGGACGGGGAAGCGCCGGAGGCGCCGGCCAAGGCGCCGTCGCTGGCGAAGGCGTCCGGGCGGATGGCCATCGCGTCGCTGATCAGCCGGATCACCGGCTTCCTGTGGAAGCTGCTGCTGGTCGCCGCGATCGGCCAGGGCATCGCGAACGACTCGTTCAACGTCGCCAACACGATGCCGAACATCATCTTCGAGCTGCTGATGGGTGGCGTGCTCGCCAGCGTGGTGGTGCCGCTGCTGGTCCGTTCGCAGGACGACCCCGACGGCGGCACGGCCTACACCCAGCGGCTCATCACGGTGGCGTTCTCGCTGCTGCTGGTCGGCACGGTGGTCGCGGTGATCGCGGCACCGGCGTTCACGAGTCTCTACGTCGACTCGTCCGGCAAGGCGAGCGCGGACCTCACCACGGCGTTCGCCTACCTGCTGCTGCCCGAAATCTTCTTCTACGGCGTCTTCGCGCTGCTCTCGGCCGTGCTCAACGCCAAGCAGATCTTCGGGCCGACCGCGTGGGCACCGGTGATCAACAACCTGGTCGTCATCTTCACGATCCTGGTCGTCTGGATCATGCCGGGCGACATCGACACCGCGAACGTGTCGATCACCGACCCGAAGGTGCTGACGCTGGGCATCGGTGTCACCGGCGGCATCGTCGCGCAGGCCCTGCTGCTGGTCCCGCCGCTGCTGCGGTCCGGCTTCCGGTTCAAGTGGCGCTGGGGCATCGACAAGCAAATGAAGGAGTTCGGCGGCCTCGCGCTCTGGATCCTCGGCTACGTCGCCGTCAGCCAGATCGGCTACACGATCAACACACGCGTGCTGACCAGCGGCGCACCCGGCGGGGTGACCGCCTACAGCAACGCCTGGCTGCTCTTCCAGCTGCCGTACGGCGTCATCGGCGTCTCCCTGCTGACGGCGATCATGCCGCGGATGAGCCGGGCGGCCGCCGACGGCGATCACAAGAAGCTGATCGGCGACCTCTCCTACGCGTCCCGGATGTCGACGGTGATGCTCGTGCCGATCTCCGCGGTGATGACCGTGGTCGGCAGCTCGATCGGCATCGCGCTGTTCACCTTCGGCAAGGGCACGATCGACACCGCCGAGCGGCTCGGCGACGCCCTCGCGATCTCGGCGTTCGCGCTGCTGCCGTACGCGCTGGTCATGCTCCAGATGCGCGTGTTCTACGCGATGAAGGACGCCCGCACGCCGACGCTGATCATGATCGTGATGACGCTGGTCAAGGTGCCGCTGCTGTACCTGTGCCCGGTGCTGCTGTCGCCGGACAACGTCGTGCTCGGCGTGATGATGGTGAACGCGCTGACGTTCGTGGTCGGCGCGATCCTCGGCCAGGTTTGGCTGTGGGTGACGCTGGGCAACTTGCGCAGCAAGCGGGTGATCGGCGTGATTCTCTTCACGGTCGTCGCGAGCGCTCTCGGCGTCGGGGCCGCCTGGGTGGCCGGCCAGATCGTGCCGGACGCGTTCGGCCCGAAACTGGGCGCGTGGGTGAAGCTGTTCCTGCAGAGCATCGTCGGCATCGCCGTCTCGTTCGGCGTGCTGATGGTCCTGAAGGTCGAGGAGCTGAAACCGGCCACTTCGAGGTTCACCCGGTTGATCAAGCGCGGGTAACGATTGCGGTACGGAAGGCGACGACTCCCGCGTCGTATTCTGGGTACCCTCGGCGACGGGGATCGAGCGGGAGCGAGTGCGGGTGGACACGAGGCGGAGCGAACAGGCGGGGGGTGCGAACCACGTGGGCAAGGCCCAGGTCGGATCGCTGGCCCCCGGGCGTGTGGTCGGCGACGGCCGCTACCGCCTCCTCGCGCAGTTCGGCGTGGACGAGCGGGGCGACGCGCACCTTTGGCGTGCCCGGGACGGGCAGCTGAAGCGGGACGTCGCGCTGACCCTGCTGGTCGGTGACCCGGCGGATCCCGAAGCCGCCCGGCTGGCCCGGCGGACGCTCGAACGCGCGACGCACGCGTCGAAGTTCGGCCACGGCGGCGTTGCCCGCGTGCTGGACGTACTCGCCCTCGGCAGCGGCATCACTTCGAGCGAAGGCCTGCTCGGCGTCGTCGTCGCGGAATGGACCAAGGGCAGTGACCTGGTCGACCTCGTGGCGCAGCGGCCGGTGGCGCCCGCCGCGGCCGCGCGGATGGTGCAGGCGCTGGCCGAGGCCGTCGAGCAGGCGCACCAGAACGGGCTCGTCCTCGGCCTCGACCACCCCCAGCGGCTGCGGCTGACGCCGAACGGCGCGCTCAAGCTCGCGTTCCCCGGCCCGCTGCCGGAGGCGACGCTGCGCGACGACGTCAAGGCGCTCGGCGCGGTCCTCTACCTGCTGCTGACCGGTCGCTGGGCGCTGCCCGGCGGCCCGCCCGCGATCCCGCCGGCCCCGATGACGCCGCAGGGCCGGATCGTCCCGCCGCGCCAGCTGGTCCCGACCGTCCCGGCCGACCTCTCGTCGCTGGCCGTCCGCACGATCGAGGACGGCGGCAACGGCGGCATCCGCACCAGCGCGGCCATCCTGCGCGTCCTCGACCAGGTGGCCGAGGAAGAGGAGCGCACCCAGCTCATCAAGGCCGTCGGCGGTGACCCGGCCGAGAGCGAAGGCACCGTCTGGACCACGAAGAAGCCGGTCAAGGACGTCGCCCGGCGGCGCAAGCTCGCCCTCGGCGTCACCGTGCTGGTGGTCGCCACCGTCGTCATCCTCGCCTGGGGCGGGCTGATGCTGATCAACGTCTTCCAGGGCGACTCCAAGGCGAGCGGGCCGACGATCAACGTCGCCCAGCCGCCGGCGTCGAGCCAGGGTGCGAGCCAGCCACCCGCGTCGTCGTCCGCGCCCGCCCCGCCGCCGGCGCCGAAGGTGGGCGACCCGGTGAAGCCGCAGGCCGTCGCCGTCTACAACCCGGAAGGCAAGGGCGACAACACCGGCCGGGCGAAGAACGCGATCGACGGCAACCCCGGCACGGTCTGGAAGACCGAGCAGTACAAGCAGCAGTTCCCGGTCATCAAGCCCGGGGTCGGGCTGGTCGTCACGTTCGCCGACGACATCAACCTCAGCCAGGTGAAGGTCAGCGCCGGCACGCCCGGCACCAAGGTCGAGATCCGCTCGGCGACCGAGAAGAACCCCGACCTGGCCGACACGAAGGTGGTCGGCAACGGCGACCTGAAGGACGGCGACACGACGATCCCGCTCGCGCAGCCGGTCCAGGGCAAGTACTTCATCGTCTGGATCACCGCGCTGGGTGGCGACGACGGCGCGTTCCTCACCCAGATCGGTGACCTGTCGTTCCTGCCTGCGGGGTGACGTACCCGACCGGGTCAGTAGGCTCTCCCGGGTGACAGCTGCAGCTCCCACGGATGCGGATCTGATAGCGGCTCACGCCGCGGGGGACCCCCATGCGTTCAGCGAACTCGTCCAGCGACATCGCGACCGCATGTGGGCGGTGGCCCTGCGCACGGTCCGCGACCCGGAAGAGGCCGCCGACGCGTTGCAGGACGCGTTCATCTCCGCGTTCCGCGCGGCCGGGAACTTCAGAGCGGAGTCGCAGGTCACGACCTGGCTGCACCGGATCGTGGTGAACGCCTGCCTCGACCGGATCCGCCGGCGCCAGGCACGCCCGACCGTGCCCCTGCCGGAAACCGGCTTCAACGAGCCGGCCACGCCCCGCGACTCGATGGCCGAGCGGGAAACCAGCCTGCTCGTGCGCGAGGCCCTCGACCAGCTGCCCGAAGAGCAACGTGCCCCGATCGTGTTGGTCGACGTCGAGGGATACTCCGTCGCCGAGACGGCGAAGATGCTCGGCATCGCCGAAGGCACGGTGAAGAGCCGGTGCGCGCGGGGCCGCGGGAAACTCGCGAAGGTTCTCGGGCACCTGCGGAACCCCGATGCGATTGCGAACGTCCCAACTCACGAAAGCAAACGGGCCGGGCGTCAGCCGGGTAGCGGGGAGGGACGATGACGGACGAAAGCCGGGGGATCGGGGGGACCATCGGTCCGCCCTGGTCTGTCGACGTGCTCGCCGACCTCCACGCCGGTGTCCTGGACGACACGCAGGCGGCCGAGCTGTGGCCGGTGGTCAACGCCGACCCGGAGGCCCGGGCGATCCTCGACGCCCTCGACGCCACGCAGGCCGACCTGGCCTCGCTCGCCGACGCGCCCGCCCCGCGGATGCCCGCGGAGTTCGCCGCCCGGCTGGACGCGGCGCTGGCCGCCGAAGCAGCCGCCCGCTTTCCCGAACCCCGGCAGGCAGCTCCGGCACCGCAGGGCGCCCAGGTGGTGGACCTCGCGGCGGCGCGGCGGAAGCGGAACAAGCGGCTCGGCTGGGCCGCCGGCGTCCTGACCGCGGCCGCGGCGGCGGTCGTCGCCGTGACGGTCGCCATCCCGAACACCTCGCCGAAGCCCGGCACCCCGGACGTGGCCGCACCGGCTCCGACCGGACCTTCGGTCGGCAGCGACGGCGCCGGCGCGCAGGCCCTGGTCGGCAAGGCGATCGGCGTCCGCGACTTCGGCCCGCTGCAGAACGAGGACCGCCTGGACGCGTGCATCGCGGCCGCCGGCCTGGACCCGAAGGTGCGTCCCGAGGGCATCCGCCCGGTGAACGTCGGCGGCAAGGCCGGGGTGATGATCATCCTGACCACCGGCAAGCTCGCCCAGTTCCGCCTGGTGGCCTTCGGCGCCGACTGCGGGCCGGGAAATCCGGCCGTCCTGTTCGACAAGGTCGTCGGGGAGAAGTAGCGGCTGTCACCGTTGGGAACATGGCCACCTACGATCGTGTTGAGCCTGGTACAGGTCACTACGAGCGGAGGTCAACGGGTGGCTGCCGAGGAAATCAGGAACCTGATCGTCGTCGGGTCGGGTCCTGCCGGATACACCGCTGCCGTTTACGCGGCGCGGGCCCAGCTTGAACCGCTGGTGTTCGAGGGCACGCAGTTCGGCGGCGCGCTGATGACGACGACCGAGGTGGAAAACTTCCCCGGGTTCCGCGACGGCATCATGGGTCCGGACCTGATGGAGGAGATGCGCAAGCAGGCCGAGCGCTTCGGCGCCGAGCTGCGCGCGGAGGACGTCGAGTCGCTGGAGCTGACCGGGGACGTCAAGTACGTCACCGCGAACGGCAAGCGCTACGCCGCCCGCGCGGTCATCCTCGCCATGGGTGCCGCGGCGCGGTACCTGAACGTCCCGGGCGAGCAGGAGCTGCTCGGCCGCGGTGTGTCGGCCTGTGCGACCTGTGACGGCTTCTTCTTCCGCGACCACGACATCGTGGTCGCCGGCGGCGGCGACTCGGCGATGGAGGAGGCGACCTTCCTGACGAAGTTCGCGAAGTCCGTCACGATCGTCCACCGGCGCGACGAGTTCCGCGCGTCCAAGATCATGCTCGAGCGCGCCCGCGCGAACGAGAAGATCAAGTGGCAGCTCAACTCGCAGATCACCGGCGTCCTCGGCGACGGCAAGGTCGAAGGCCTGCAGCTCAAGGACACCAAGGACGGCTCCGAGTCGACGCTGGACGTGTCGGGCTTCTTCGTCGCCATCGGGCACGACCCCCGCAGCCAGCTGGTGAAGGGCCAGGTCGACCTGGACGAGGACGGCTACGTCGTCACGAAGGGCAAGACGTCCTTCACCAACCTCGACGGCGTCTTCGCGGCCGGCGACCTGGTGGACCGCACCTACCGGCAGGCGATCACCGCCGCCGGCTCCGGGTGCAGCGCGGCGATCGACGCGGAACGATGGCTCGCGGAGCACGGCGAATCGGACGCGCACGAGGCGGCCGAGCTCGTCGGCGGCGGCTACGGCGCGGGCACCAACTGACTTACCGGCTTCCAACCATCGTGTGAGGAGAAACCATGTCCAACACCGTCAAGGTGACCGACGCGACGTTCGTCGACGAGGTCCTGACCAGCGAGAAGCCCGTGCTGGTCGACTTCTGGGCCACCTGGTGCGGCCCGTGCAAGATGGTCGCCCCGGTGCTCGAGGAGATCGCGGCCGAAAACGGCGAGAAGCTGACCATCGCCAAGATCGACATCGACGAGAACCCGAACACGCCGCGTGACTACCAGGTGATGTCCATCCCGACGCTGATCCTGTTCCAGGGCGGCAAGCCGGTGAAGCAGATCGTGGGCGCGAAGCCGAAGGCCGCGCTGCTGTCGGACCTCGCCGACGTCCTCTGAACCGAACAAGCCCGGCGAACCCGGGGCCTGCGGGAATCCCCCGCGGGTCCCGGGTTTGTCGCGTTCGGGGGAATCTGCCAGGGGTGAATTGAGTCGAGCGTGACAACGGCCACCGCGGGTACTCCACTAACGGGTTCTTGACGTACCTACCGGGCCTACGCTGTCACCCAGAGTTGGCAAGGCACAATAGAGGACCTGGGCTCGTCCCAGCGAGAGTTTTCCGAAAGTCCTGCCACGCACCGAGCCCCCGAATCGGTGCCTTAGGAAGAGCGAGGAGTGCATGCGGGTACTCCGCCGCGGTGACGCCGGTCCGGACGTCGCCGAGATCAGGTCCATCCTGGCCGGGATGGACCTGCTCCCGCCGGTCACCGGTACCGACGTCTACGACACGTTCGACGTCGCCGTCGAGCACGCCGTCCGTGCCTTCCAGCAGCGCCGTGGGCTGATGACCGACGGCATCGTGGGTCCGGCGACGTTCCAGGCGCTCAAGGGCGCCAGCTACCACCTGGGCAGCCGCCCGCTGTCGTACATGATCGCCTCCCCGGTGCACGGCGACGACGTCTTCACGCTGCAGGAGCGGCTCACCGAGCTGGGCTTCGACGCCGGCCGCCCCGACGGCTACTTCGGCCCCGCCACCGAGCGCGCCCTCAAGACGTTCCAGCGCGACATGCGCCTGACGCCGGACGGCATGTGCGGCCCGGCGACCATCCGCGAGCTGCACCGCCTGTCCTCGCCGCGGGCCCGGGGCGGGCGCCCCGTGTTCCTGCGCGAGCAGGAGCAGGTGCGCCAGGCCGGACCGCGGCTGCGCGGCAAGCGCATCGTGATCGACCCGGGCCACGGCGGCGACGACCTCGGTGTGGTCGCCGGTGGCCTGCGCGAGGCCGACATCGCGTGGGACCTCGCCCGGCGGCTCGAAGGCCGGATGAAGGCCACGGGCATGGAGGCGCTGATCTCCCGCGGCCCGAACCACAGCCCCACCGAGCTCGAGCGGGCCAAGTTCGCCAACGACGCGGGCGCGGACCTGTTCCTCTCGCTGCACAGCGACAAGAACTCTTCGCCGCGCGCGCAGGGTGTCGCGAGCTTCCACTTCGGCAACGGCAACGGCACGACGTCGACGGTGGGCGAGCTGCTGGCCGGCTTCATCCAGCGCGAGGTCGCGGCCCGCACCGGCATGCTCGACTGCCGCACGCACTACAAGTCGTGGGACATCTTCACCCGCACCCGCTGCCCGGCGGTCCGGGTCGAGATCGGCTACCTGACGAACCCGGACGACGCCCGCAAGCTCGGCGACCCGGCGTTCCGCGACATCGTCGCGGAGGGCATCCTGATCGCCGTCAAGCGCCTGTACCTCCTCGGCGAGGGCGACCAGCCGACGGGTACGTTCACGTTCGCGGACGTCCTGGCGCACGAGCTGGCCAAGGCCGAATAGGGCTCGACCACAACCCCTAGCGGCTCTCCTTCACCTGTCCCACCACCCCTGGGGACGCGAACCGCGCGTCCCCAGGTTTCGGGGCAGTTCTCCACAGGTTGTCCACCGCTCCTATCAGCGCTCTGTGGATAACTCGGCACTTCTTCCACAGTTGTGCACACACGCCTTTCCGGCGTGCCGAAGCACAGGCGCAAACGTTTGCGGGGGCGGATTCAGGCGCGGCCGAGGCTCGGCTCGGCGGTGGTGATCGTCACCTGACCGAGCAGCCGCTCGAGGGCCGCCTCGACGTCTTCCTTCCAGGTGATCGCCGACCGCAGCTCGAGGCGCAGGCGGGGCCACTTCTGGTGCGGGCGGACGGTCTTGAAGCCCACGCTCTGGAGGAAGGCGGCCGGCAGCACGCAGCTGTGGCCGCCGTCCGGGTCGGCTTCGTCGGGACGGGCGTCACCGAACGCCTCGATGGCCCGGACGCCGCGCTTGGTCAGGTCCTTGGCGACCGCTTGGACGAGCATCCGGCCCAGACCACCGCCGCGGAACTCCGGCAGCACCTGGAACGAGGTCAGCAGGACGGCGTCGGCGCTCGGTGGCGACGTCGGGAAGGCCAGCGCGCGCGGGACGGCGTTCGGCGGGGCGTACAGCACGAACCCGACCGGCAGCGTGTCGCTGTAGACGATCCGGCCGCAGGAACCCCACTCGAGCAGCACGCTCGACACCCAGGCTTCCTTCTCGACCTCGGTCGCGCCGAACTCCTCGGCCTGGTGCTTCAGGTGGGGGGCGAGTTCCCAGTACACGCACCGGCGGCAGCTCTTCGGCAGGTGCTCGAGGTTGTCCAGTGTGACGCCCACGACGCGACGCGACACCCGCGACCTCCCTGACCTGCGCTCCCGACCGGCGGCCCGCTCGTCAGGCCGCGCGAGATCCACGGCACGAACACGGGAGCCACGGTCGAGGATAGGCCGATGTGACGAGCACCGGAAGGCCAGGGGGTCCTGATGGGTGCCCGGTTACACTCGATGGGATCTACCAGCTCCCGCGGGAGTGACCGTGTCCGCCTAGCCCCGGGTGAACGTCGATGACCGAGAACCGCCCCAGCAAGCCGCACAGCGGCCGCCAGAACCTCGACCCGCACCTGGAGCGGTACGCCGCGCGCACCGCCGGGATGACCGCCTCCGAGATCCGGGCCCTGTTCGCGGTGGCCAGCCGGCCCGAGGTGGTTTCGCTCGCCGGCGGCATGCCCAACCTCGCCGCGCTCCCGCTCGACACGCTGTCGGCGCAGGTGGCCGAGATCATCGCCGAAGACGGCCTGGTGGCGCTGCAGTACGGCTCGGCGCACGGCATCCCGGTGCTGCGCGAGCAGATCTGCGAGATCATGGCCCTGGAGGGCATCAAGGCGCACCCGGACGACGTCGTGGTGACCGTCGGCTCGCAGATGGGCCTGGACATGGTCACGCGGCTGTTCTGCGACCCGGGTGACGTCGTGATCGCCGAGGGTCCGTCGTACGTCGGCGCGCTGGGCTCGTTCGCCGCCTACCAGGCGCAGGTCGTGCACGTCGAGATGGACGATCGCGGCCTGGTGCCCTCGCTGCTGCGCGAAGCGCTCGACCAGACCAAGAAGGCCGGCCGCCGGGTCAAGTTCCTCTACACGATCCCGAACTTCCACAACCCCGCCGGCGTCACGCTGGCCGTCGAGCGCCGCGCGGAGATCCTGGAGATCTGCCGCGAGCACGGCGTCCTGGTCGTCGAAGACAACCCGTACGGGTTGCTCGGCTTCGACGGGCAGACGTACCCGGCGCTGCGGTCGACCGACCCCGACAACGTCGTGTACCTCGGCTCGTTCTCGAAGACGTTCGCCTCCGGCCTGCGCGTCGGCTGGGTGCTGGCGCCGCACGCGGTGCGCGAGAAGCTCGTGCTCGCCGCGGAATCGGCGACGCTGTGCCCGCCGACGTTCAACCAGATGATCGTGTCCCGCTACCTGGCCACGCACGACTGGAAGGGCCAGATCAAGAAGTTCCGCGAGAACTACCGCGAGCGGCGGGACGCGATCCTCTCCGCGCTCGACCAGTACCTGCCGCCGGGCTGCTCGTGGACCAAGCCGGACGGCGGTTTCTACGTCTGGGTGACCGTGCCGGAAGGCGTCGACACGAAGGCGATGCTGCCGCGCGCGGTGACCGCCCGGGTGGCGTACGCGTCCGGCACCGGCTTCTACGCCGACGGGTTCGGCAGCCGCCAGATGCGGCTGTCCTACTGCTACCCGACCCCGGAACGCATCCGCGAGGGCGTGCGGCGGCTGGCGGCCGTGCTGGAGTCCGAAATGGACCTCGCCCGCACCTTCGGTAACGTGAGCGCGCGCCAGATCCAGGGGCCGCAGACGCCCTCCCCGGACACCGTCTGATCGACGTACCCGGGGCTAGCTAAGGAGTTTCCACGGTGGTCGACCGTACCGTTGCCGTGCTCGCCGGCGGGCTCTCGCACGAACGCGACGTCTCCCTGAGGTCCGGGCGGCGGCTGTCCGCGGCGCTCAAGTCCGAGGGCTTCGGCATCGAGGAGTGGGACACCGACGGGGGACTGCTGGAGCGGCTGCGCACCCAGCGGCCGGACGCGGTGGTCGTCGCGCTGCACGGCGGCGAGGGTGAGAACGGCTCGGTGCAGACGGTGCTGGAGATGCTGGACGTGCCGTTCGTCGGCACCGGCTCCCAGGGCTGCCGCCGCGCGTGGGACAAGCCGACCGCGAAGGCGTTGCTGCAGAACGCCGGGTTCGTGACGCCGGGCTGGGTCGTGCTGCCGCACAGCACCTTCCGCGAGCTCGGCGCCCAGGCGGTGCTCGACGCGATGGTGGAGCGCCTCGGCCTGCCGCTGATCCTCAAGCCGGACCAGGGCGGCTCGGCGCTCGGCACGCAGGTGGTGCGCGAGGCGGCGGAACTGCCGGCCGCGATGGTCGGCTGCTTCGCCTACGGGGACACCGTGCTCGCCGAGCGGTTCGTGGACGGCGTCGAGGTGGCCGTGACGGTCATCGAGGGCGAGGACGGGCCCGAGGCCCTGCCCGCGGTCGAGATCGTCCCGGAGAGCGGCGTGTACGACTACACGGCCCGCTACACCGCCGGCCTGACTGACTTCTTCACCCCGGCCCGGCTCGACGACGCCGCGGCCAAGGCGGTGGCCGAGCTGGCCGTCGCGGCGCACCGCGTGCTCGGCCTCCGCGACATCTCGCGGACCGACGCGGTCGTGGCGGCGGACGGCGCGGTCCACTTCCTCGAAGTGAACCCGTCGCCCGGTCTCACCGAGACGTCGACGGTGCCGATGGCGATCGAGGCGGCGGGCAAGTCGCTCGGCGCGGTGTTCGCCGAACTGATCGCGCGGGCGCTCACCCGCTGACGTCTCCTACGCGAAAGGCCGCCTCGGAACTTCCGTGGCGGCCTTTTTCGTGTGATCACTTCTCGTGGTGGTCACCACTGCGATGAGCAATCATCACCGTGACGAAACACCCCGGGGTGATCCCTAATCGGTTTTCGGTGTCTGATTTGCCCCGTTCGCGTCGATGATCGCGACGATCCGTTCGAGGTCGTCGACCGACCCGAACTCGAGCGTGATCCGGCCCTTGCGGCGGCCGAGGTCGACCTTCACGCGGGTGTCGAACCGGTCCGAGAGCCGGTTCGCGAGTTCCTGAAGACCCGGCGCTTGGATCGGCTTGCGCGGCGCGGGCTTCGGCTTGGCCGGCTTCTCGCTCTTCTTGAGCGTGACGGCTTCCTCGGTCGCCCGGACCGACATGCCTTCCGCGACGATGCGCGCGGCGAGCTCTTCCTGGCTTTCGGCGTCCTCCAGTGACAGCAACGCGCGCGCGTGGCCGGCGGACAGGACGCCCGCGGCCACCCGGCGCTGCACCGGCAGGGGGAGCTTGAGGAGCCGGATCGTGTTGGTGATGACCGGGCGGCTGCGGCCGATCCGGCTCGCCAGTTCCTCGTGCGTGACCGCGAACTCGTCGAGCAGCTGCTGGTACGCCGCCGCCTCTTCGAGCGGGTTCAGCTGGACGCGGTGGATGTTCTCCAGGAGCGCGTCGCGCAGCATCGACTCGTCGGCGGTCTGCCGGACGATGGCCGGCATCGCCTCGAGGTCGGCCTGCTGCGAAGCACGCAGCCGCCGCTCGCCCATGACGAGCTCGTACTCGTCGTTCCCGAGCTCGCGGACGACGATGGGCTGCATGAGCCCGAACTCGCGGATCGAGTGCTCGAGTTCGGCGAGCGCGTCTTCGTCGAAGACCTGGCGGGGCTGCTTCGGGTTCGGCTTGATCGAGCTGACCGGGATCTCGCGGTAGACCGCGCCGGCAACCTCGCCGCTGACCTCCGGACGCTGGCCGGCCGCGCCGTTCGCCGCGAACCAGCCCTTCTCCTCGGCCGCCTTCTTGTCCGCCGCCGCGCCGTCGGTGGGCGCGGGGAGCGGACCACCGCCGGTGGGGCCGGTCGGGATCAGGGCGGCGAGGCCGCGCCCCAGCCCTCCTCGACGCTCGGTCATGTCGAACTACCCTTCTCCATCTGTGCGCCGCGCTCGGCGATCTCCTTCGCCGCGTCGACGTAGCTCATCGCCCCGCGCGAGCCGGGGTCGTAGGCGAGCACGGTCTGGCCGTACCCGGGTGCCTCGGACACCTTCACGCTGCGGGGGATGACCGTCTTCAGGACGGTGTCGCCGAAGTGGTTCCGCACCTCGTTCGTCACCTGGTCGGCCAGCTTGGTCCGGCCGTCGTACATCGTGAGGAGGATGGTCGAGACGCGCAGTTCGCGGTTGAGGTGCTGCTGCACGAGCTCGATGTTGCTCAGCAGCTGCCCGAGACCTTCCAGCGCGTAGTACTCGCACTGGATCGGGATGAGCACCTCCTGCGCGGCGACCATCGCGTTGACCGTCAGCAGACCCAGCGACGGCGGGCAGTCGATGAGGACGTAGTCGACGCCGATCTCGTCGAGGATCTCCGAGGAGATGGCCTCCTTGAGGCGGGACTCGCGGGACGCCATCGAGACGAGCTCGATCTCGGCGCCGGCGAGGTCGATCGTCGCGGGGACGCAGAAGAGGTTGGGGGACTGCTCGGTCGGCTGGGCCGCCTCGGCGAGCGTCACCTCGCCGATGAGCACCTCGTAGATGGAGGGCGTCCCGGACCGGTGGTCGACGTCGAGCGCGGTGCTCGCGTTGCCCTGCGGGTCGAGGTCGACGACGAGCGTCTTGAGCCCGTGGAGCGCGAGCGCGGCGGCCAGGTTGACCGTGCTGGTGGTCTTGCCGACGCCGCCCTTCTGGTTGGCGACGGTCAGCACGCGACGGCGGCCGGGGCGGGGAAGGGTCCCCTCCTCCGGGTGCAGCAGACGCGCGGCGCGGGCGGCTTCTTCGGCGATCGGCGTCCAGCCCACGTCGTGGCTGGTCTCCGTGGAGTCGGACGGCGGGGGATTCACCGGTCTCGACACCTCCTCCATCTAGACGTCTGGTCGGTGGTCGAGTCGCTACGTTTCACGTGGAACATCGCGACCCGTTAACGCTTCCTGCTCCGCGCCTTCGGCTTGGCGGCTGCCGGCAGGCGACGGATCTTCACAACCGTGCTGGGGACCTCTAGTACTGCGGCGCCGCACTCGACGATGAGGGGATCGGCCCCGCCGGCCTTGCGGATGGCGGCACCGTCCCGCTCGATCTCGTCCGCCGCGCTGGCGCCCTTGAGGGCGACCAGGAAGCCATCGGGACGGACCAGCGGCAGGCACCAGTCCGCGAGACGAGCGAGCGGGGCGACCGCGCGAGCGGTGACGATGTCGGCGCCACCGAGCTCCTCACGCACAGGCCGCTCCTCCGCGCGTCCACGGACGATGGTGATCGGGAGTTCCAGCTTCTCGGCCACCTCGGCCAGCCAGTCCACCCGGCGGGCCATCGGTTCGAGCAAGACGATATCGAGGTCCGGTCGCGCGATCGCCAGCGGTACACCCGGAAGCCCGGCGCCGGACCCGACGTCGACCACGCGGGCGCCTTCGGGCATCTGCTCGCCGATCACCGCCGAGTTGAGCACGTGCCGTTCCCACAGCCGCTCGACTTCCCGCGGACCGATCAGCCCCCGCTCGACCCCGTGCCGCTCCAGGAGTTCGACGTACCCGGCCGCTTGGTCGACGTGCTCTCCGAACACCCGCGCCGCCGCCTGCTCCAAGCTCACTCCGCCTACTCCTCGTCCGCCGGTTTCACGTGAAACCGCGCTCGTTCGATTGTCCCCGATGAACCGGAGAAGACGAGCCGACAGTCCGAAGATGTGGACAACTCCACTCAGCCGGCGGCCAGCGGGGGACAGTTCCACGTGAAACATCACCCGTGTAATTCGCTCGGCGAGGCGTCGTGTTGCCCAGCCGGACGCCGCATGCACACAAGAAAGCGGCCCCACCTGACCGAGTCAAGTGGGGCCGCTCTGCGCCTGGAGCGTCTGGAGCTCAGGACTCCGGGAAGATCACCACACGGCGCTTCGGGTCCTCGCCCTCGCTCTCGCTCGTGACGCCCGAGACGGTCGCGACCGCGTCGTGGACGACCTTGCGTTCGAACGGGCTCATCGGCTGCAGCCGGACGCGCTCGCCGCTCTTCAAGACCGACTCCGCCGTCGAGCGGCCGAGCTCCTTCAGCTCCTCGCGGCGGTCCGCGCGCCAGCCCGCGATGTCCAGCATCAGGCGGCTGCGGGAGCCCGTCTCCTGCTGGACCGCCAGGCGGGTCAGCTCCTGCAGCGCCTCGAGCACCGTGCCGCGCGGGCCGACGAGCTTCTCGAGGTCCTCGCCACCGTCGATGCTCACGATCGCGCGGCCGGCTTCCACGTCGAGGTCGATGTCCCCGTCGTAGTCGAGCAGGTCCAGCAGCCGCTCGAGGTAGTCGCCGGCGATGTCGCCCTCCTGGACGAGGATGTCGTCACCGCCCGCCTTCTCCTCGCCCGCTGTGTCCGCCGCCGCGGCCGGGGTCACGTCGTCCTCATCGGCGTCGATCGTGTCGATCGTCTCCGACATCATTCGTCTCCTCTCCGAACCGGTCGCGCTCAGCGGCGCTTCCGGCCCGACTTCCTGGTCGAGTCTTTGAGAAGGCCCGGCACGCCCGTGCCGTTGTCCTTCGAACCGTTCTGGCCGTTCGTGTCGGCCGGGGTCTTGTCGCCGTCGTCCGCGGCGGCCGCCGCCGGCGTGGTCTGGGCGAAGCCGTGGGCCGAGCCCGCCTTCGTGACCTTCTTCTGGGAGCCGGTCTGCGCGGGCTGGTTCTTCTTCTGCTGGACCGGCTTCTGACCGACCTTCGGCGCGGTCGGCTTCTGGCCCGGCTTCGGCCCGAGCGTCGCGCGCTTCTCGGCGGCCTCCGCCTTGCGGGCCGCCTCTTCCTTGTCGATCTTCGTGTAGACGAGGCGCTGCTGCATCAGGGTCCAGCCGTTGTTCGCCAGCCAGTAGAAGAGGAGGCCGAGCGGGAACAGCGCACCGAAGACGAGCACACCGAGCGGGAAGATGTACATCGTCAGCTTGTTCATGATCGCGGTCTGCGGGGTGGCCGACGCGGCGTTCTGCCGGGCCACCGAGTGCCGCGCGGTCAGGTGCGTGGCGATCGAGGCGACGATCATCAGCGGCAGGGCCACCGGGAGCACGCTCCAGTGGAAGCCGACGTTCGTGGCGCCACCGCTGACGACCCCGACACCGTTGTAGACGGCCTCACCGAGGTTGACGCCGAACAGCTTCGCGTTGACGTAGGACTCGACGTCGTGCTGGCTGAAGAAGTAGTTCTCGGTCTTCGGCCCGCCACCGGGCGGCGGCATGGTGAACGCGCGCAGGACGTGGTTCAGGCCGATGAAGACCGGGATCTGGAGCAGCATCGGCAGGCAGCTGCCCAGCGGGTTGACGCCGTGCTCGCGCTGCAGCTTCTGCATCTCCGCGGCTTGGCGCTGCCGGTCGTTCGCGTACTTCTTCTGGATCTTCTTCATCTCCGGCGCGAAGTCCTGCATCTTCTTCATCGACCGGACCTGGTTCACGAACGGCTTGAACATGATGCCGCGGACCGTGAACGTCAGGAAGATGATGCCGAGGATCCAGGCGACCGCGGTCGATTCCCCGAAGACGAACCCGAAGACCTTGTGCCAACACCAGAGGATGAAGGACACGGGGTAGTAGATGAAATCGAGCACTGCTGCTACTCCTCGATCGGTGTTTCAGGTCTGCGGTGTCGCCACGAGAATGTCTCGGGCACGGGGTCGCGGCCGGGTGGCGTCCAGGGGCCGCAGCGCAGCAGCCGGCGCAGCGCGAGGTAGGAGCCGCGGCCGGCGCCGTGCCGGGTCAGGGCTTCGACTGCGTACGCGCTGCAGCTCGGGTAGAACCGGCAAGCCGGCGGGAGGAAGGGCGAGATCGCCTTGCGGTAGAGCTTGATGGGGAGCAGCAAGACCCACGCGACGGGACCGGGCCGGGGAGGCTCGGGGTCGACGTCGTGGTCGTGGTCGTGCTCGGGGGTGGCTCGCATGCCGGTCACACCGCTGATCCGTGGTCGGGGGTCGCGTCCGCGGGACGCGTCGGGCGGGGGACATCCCCGGCCGGACGGCGCGACGACAGAAGCCCCAGCCGACGCAACGCGGCGTCGAGATCGGACCCGAGCTCGGCGCTGGAAGCGGTCGACGACGGCGGCAATGCCCGTACGACCAACGCAGTGCCGGCGGGCAGTGTTCCGAGCCTGGCCGAAACGAGATGACGCAACCGCCGGCTGACGCGGTGGCGGACCACCGAGTTGCCGACGGCCTTGCTCACCACAAAACCCGCCCTGGCCGCCGACGGCACAGCGTCGGCGGCCTCGGACGGGTCCGTGGTCAGCGCGTGGACGACGAGGCGGCGCCTGCCTGCCCGGGACCCGCGACGGAGAACCACGCGGAAATCCTCACTCCGCCGCAGGCGTGCGGCAGCCGGCAGCACAGCGCGCCCCGATCGTGCGATCAGGCGGACAGCGCGGCGCGGCCCTTGCGACGGCGGGCCGCCAGGATGGCCCGGCCGGCGCGGGTCCGCATGCGCAGGCGGAACCCGTGGGTCTTCGCGCGGCGGCGGTTGTTCGGCTGGAAGGTGCGCTTACCCTTGCTCACTGCTTCTCCTGTGTCTCGCGTCGGGCGGAAAGATTTCCTTCCCACCTGGCGTGTCGTGCGGGCGCACGGCAGTCTCTGGTGTCTCCTACCAACGTGTGGCCTCGTCACGACGAGCGACGACAACGTGGGCACGCGAAACGCACCCGTCGCATACGGGAGACCTTACGAGGGTACGCACCCCCGTCGGGCGGCCGGTAAGCACCCCCTCGGCCACGGTACGCGACCGGCGCGCGCGGCCGTGGCGGTCGACGCCGGGACACCGAATGGCCACGTCCTGTACACCGTGAAATGCTGGCCGCCGAGGATGCCTTGTGGCAGCGGACGGGGCTTGTTAGCGTGCCTCTTCCGGGTCACCGGTCGCGGTGCCCAGTCTCCGGGTGGTGGAGTGCCCACCGGCGTACGACGAGCCCGCAGGTGGCGGCGCCGCGGGTCGCCGTACATTAGTGCACAGCTGTGGACAACTATGTGGATATCCGCTGTGCCGATGCGCACGCAGGTCGCCGGGGTTCGGCCGTCCACGGAGACGAGGGGAGGGGAGCCAGACAGGTGTCGGATCACCAGCACAATCTGGGTGTCATCTGGGAACAGGTGGTACGTGAACTGTCCGACGGGACCCTCTCCCCCCAGCAGCGCGCCTGGATGCGGGTGACCCGTCCGATCGGCCTGCTCGACGGCACGGCGCTCCTGGCGGCGCCCAGCGACTTCGCGAAGGAAGCGATCGAACGCGGGCTGCGCGGCGCGATCACCGACGCGCTCTCCCGGCGGCTCGGCCGCGCGATCTCCCTCGCGGTTAAGGTCGACAGCGCCGAAGCCGTCGCCCCGGCGCCCGCCCCCCGGTACGTGCCGTCACCCGGCCGGGTGGAAAACGGCGCGAGCCCCGAACCCGCCCCGCCGATGCCGGCCAACGGCGCCCCGATGATGCCGCCGCCGCGGCCCGAACCGGCGCAGCCGCCGATGCCGCGGCCGATGCCGGCGCACCAGGCCGTCGTGCCGAAGCCGGACGACGGCGACGACACCGACGAGGAAGTCGACGAAGAGGGCGAGGCGCTCGCCGCGGTCCACGAGATCTGGCCGACGTTCTCCGGCCAGCCGATCGCCGGCCAGCCCTACACCGCGCCGGCGCAGCCGCAGACGTCGAAGACGAAGCTGAACGAGAAGTACACCTTCGACACGTTCGTCATCGGCGCGTCCAACCGCTTCGCGCACGCGGCCGCGGTCGCCGTCGCCGAAGCACCCGCCCGCGCGTACAACCCCCTGTTCATCTGGGGTGAGTCCGGGCTCGGCAAGACACACCTGCTGCACGCGGTCGGCCACTACGCGCAACGGCTCTTCCCGGGCATGCGCGTCCGGTACGTCTCGACCGAAGAGTTCACGAACGACTTCATCAACTCGCTGCGCGACGACCGCAAGGTCGCGTTCCAGCGGCGCTACCGCGACATCGACATCCTGCTCGTCGACGACATCCAGTTCCTGGAGGGCAAGGAAGGGACGCAGGAAGAGTTCTTCCACACCTTCAACACCCTCCACAACGCGAACAAGCAGATCGTCGTCAGCTCCGACCGCCCGCCGAAGCGCCTCGAAACGCTGGAGGACCGGCTGCGGACGCGGTTCGAGTGGGGCCTGATCACCGACATCCAGCCGCCCGAGCTCGAGACGCGGATCGCGATCCTCCGCAAGAAGGCGGCGCAGGACAGGCTGGCGGTGCCGGGCGAGGTCCTCGAATTCATCGCCTCGCGCGTCGAGGCGAACATCCGGGAACTCGAAGGCGCGCTGATCCGGGTCACCGCGTTCGCGTCGCTGAACCAGCAGCCCGTCGACAGCGCGCTCGCCGAGATCGTGCTGCGGGACCTGATCCCCGACTCGCACGCGCCGGAAATCACGGCGCCGACCATCATGGGCGTCACGTCCGAGTTCTTCGACGTCACGCTCGACGACCTGTGCGGCCCCGGCAAGACGAAGGCGCTCGCCACGGCCCGCCAGATCGCGATGTACCTCTGCCGCGAGCTGACCGACATGTCGCTGCCGAAGATCGGGCAGACGTTCGGCGGCCGCGACCACACGACGGTCATGCACGCGGACAAGAAGATCCGCAAGGAGATGGCCGAGCGCCGGCGGATCTACGACCAGGTGCAGGAGCTGACGTCGCGCATCAAGCAGCGCGCCCGCCAGTAGCACATCCCTTATTCCGCAACGACTTCGGGGCGTCCGCTCAATGTGGACGCCCCTTAGTCGTCTTTGGAGTGTCCACAGCACGTACACCCGCGAAGCAGCGAAGGCGCGTACGCGTGCTTCGCCAAACTCGCGAAATTTGTTTGTACACAAGGGGTTTTCCCCACCGTGTGGGCGGATTGCCCACAGTGCCAACGGATCTCCCACCAGCGCAGACACGGATTCCCTCCACACCCCGCCCACAGGCGATCCACAGCGCATCCACACCCTTGTCCACGCGGATTCCACAGGTTGCCCACATGCTGTGCACAGGAGGAGCCGATCACTCGTAAGAGCGATTCGGGCCGTTCTGTCCGCCCCCAGGAACAGTCCCAAACCTGGGGACAACCATGGGGACAACCAGGCGGATCTGTGGACGAATCGGGGGACGCCCGAAACCATCCACGGACGCCCCGGGTTACCCACAGGTCCGCCACCACGGTTACCCACACGCCCGCAAACCGTCCGACCTGCGCGAACGAGCTCGATCCACACAATCCACAACACCTACTACTGCTACTGCCTTTAGATCTCTTCTAAGAGAGAAAAAGATAAAAACAGGCGGCGGACGAAGTTGGGGACAGCTGCGCGATCGAGTCGTCATGTCGACAAAGTCAAGGGGAGGCCGAGGTGACGGCGGCGCCCGCGACGGCCTAACGTGGACGCCTGCACCTGGTCCGCGCTCCGGCCGCTCACGCGGGGGTGGGCGGACCGGCCGGAGGGGGCAGCCGGTCACTGCCCCGCGAGAACGAGGCCTGGCCCGAGCCCGCAGGGGGCTCGATCGTCGAAAGGATGCGCGCATGAAGATCCGCGTCGAGCGTGACGGGCTCGCCGACGCCGTCGCGTGGGTGGCCAGAAGCCTCCCCTCCCGGCCTCCGGTGCCGGTGCTGGGCGGTGTCCTGCTCGACGCCGGTTCGGACGGCGAAACCGACGCGCTGACGGTCTCCGGCTTCGACTACGAGGTCTCCGCCACGGTCGGGGTCCCCGCGACGATCGCCGACGGCGGCCGCCTCCTCGTGTCCGGGCGCCTGCTCGCCGACATCACCAAGGCGCTGCCCGCGCAGCCGGTCGAGATCTCCGTCGACGGCGCGCGCGCCACCATCACGTGCGGCAGCGCGCGCTTCTCCCTGCCGACCATGCCGGTCGAGGACTACCCGCAGCTGCCGTCCCAGCCCGCCTTCGCGGGCGAGCTCGCCGGCGACGCGTTCGGCCAGGCCGTCACCCAGGTCGTCGTCGCCGCGGGCAAGGACGACACGCTCCCGATGCTCACCGGCATGCGGCTGGAGATCTCCGGCAGCTCGCTGACCCTGGTCGCGACCGACCGCTTCCGGCTCGCCATGCGCGAGTTCACCTGGCAGCCGGCCGAGGGCCTGGCCGACGCCGCGGTGCTCGTCCCCGCGCGCACCCTCGCCGAGGCGGCCAAGACGCTCGGCGCGTCCGGCGCCACGATCCGCCTCGCGCTCGCGAGCGGCGAAGGCCTGCTCGGCCTGTCCGGCTCCGGCCGTTACACGACGACCCGCCTGCTCGACGCGGAGTTCCCGCCGTACCGCCAGCTGCTGCCGGCGTCGCACACCTCGCGCGCCGTGATCGAAGTCTCCGCGCTCACCGAGTCCATCAAGCGCGTTTCGCTGGTGGCGGAGCGGGGGACTCAGGTACGACTGGAGTTCGGGGACAACACGCTGCGGTTGTCCGCGGGCGGCGACGACGAGGGCAGCGCCGAAGAGGAGCTGCAGGTCGAGTACGAAGGTGAGCCGGTGACGATCGCGTTCAACCCGGGTTACCTCGTCGACGGCCTCGGCGCGCTCCACAGCGACCGGGCGGAGCTGACGTTCACCACGCCGAACCGCCCCGCGCTCATCAAGCCCGCCGACGCCGAGGGCAACGTCGTCCCCGGCTACCTGTACCTCCTGATGCCGGTCCGCCTGCCGGGCTGACCCGCCCACTTCCTTGGGGGGTCCGGGTGGCGGAGCCCCCGGCCGGGGCGAAGCCCCGTAAGACACTGAGCATGTAAGGGGATCTCGATGGTTCAGCTCGGTCTGATCGGCCTGGGCAAGATGGGCTTCAACATGCGTGAACGGCTGCGTGCGGCCGGGCACGAGGTGGTCGGCTACGACCGCAACCCGGACGTCAGCGACACGACCTCGCTCGAGGACCTGGTGTCCAAATTGGACGGTCCGCGGATCGTCTGGATCATGGTCCCGGCCGGCGAGCCGACCCGGCAGACCGTCACCGAGCTGAGCAACCTGCTCGCGAGCGGCGACATGGTGATCGACGGCGGCAACTCGAAGTACACCGACGACAAGCTGAATGCCGACCTGCTCGCCGCGAAGAACATCGGCTACGTCGACTGCGGCGTGTCCGGCGGCGTGTGGGGCAAGGACAACGGCTACGGCCTGATGGTCGGCGGTGCGGCCGCCGACGTCGAGAAGGCGATGCCGATCTTCGACGCGCTGCGTCCGGAAGGCCCGCGCGAAGAGGGCTTCTCGCACGCCGGTGACGTCGGTGCGGGTCACTACGCGAAGATGATCCACAACGGCATCGAGTACGGCATGATGCAGGCCTTCGCCGAAGGCTTCGAGCTGCTCGAAGCCGCGAAGGTCGTCAAGGACGTGCCCGCGGTGATCAAGGGCTGGCAGCGCGGCACGGTCGTCCGGTCCTGGCTGCTCGACCTGCTCGTGCGCGCGCTCGACGAAGACCCGGAGCTGGACGACCTCGAGGGGTACGTCGAGGATTCCGGCGAAGGCCGCTGGACGCTCGAAGAGGCGATCAACAACGCGGTGCCGGCGCCGGTCATCTCGGCCGCGCTGTTCGCGCGGTTCGCTTCGCGCCAGGAGCACTCGGCCGCGATGCGCGCGGTCGCCGCGCTGCGCAACCAGTTCGGCGGGCACGCGGTGAAGAAGGTCGGCGGGTAGGGAGCCCTGGTGTATCTGCGACACCTGCAGGTCACCGACTTCCGCTCTTGGCCACAGGCCGATCTCGCCCTCGAACCGGGGCCGACCGTGCTGGTCGGCCAGAACGGCCGCGGCAAGACCAACCTGCTGGAGGCGATCGGGTACGTCGCGACGCTGGGCTCGCACCGCGTCGCGACGGACGCGCCGCTGATCCGGCACGGCTGCGAACGCGCGCTGGTCCGGGTCGCGGTGGTCAACGACGACCGCGAACTGACCGTCGAGCTCGAGATCACCAACGGCCGCGCGAACCGCGCCCGGGTCAACCGCGGCGCGGTCGGCCGGCCGCGGGACGTGCTCGGGATCCTGCGCACGGTGCTGTTCTCCCCGGAGGACCTCGCGCTCGTGCGGGGGGACCCGAGCGAGCGACGCCGGTTCCTCGACGAGCTCCTCGTGCTGCGCGCGCCGCGGTACGCCGGGGTCCGGGCGGACTACGAGAAGGTGCTGAAGCAGCGGAACGCCCTGCTCAAGACGGCCGGGAAACGCCGTACGGGCCGCGAAGACCCGTACGCGCTCTCGACCCTCGAGGTCTGGGACGACCACTTGTCGGTGGCGGGCGCGGAGCTGCTGGCCGCGCGCCTGAACCTCGTCGCCGACCTCGCGCCGTACGCGGCTTCGGCGTACATGGGGGTCGCGCCGGACTCGCGTCCGGCGAAGATCGCCTACCGGTCGTCGCTGGGCGCGGCCCTGCCGGAAACGTACGGCGTACCGGACGGTGAACGGGCGCAACCCGAGGTACTGAAGGACGTCTTACTCAAGGCGCTGGGCGAAGCCCGCAAGGCGGAGCTCGAGCGCGGCATCAGCCTGGTCGGCCCGCACCGGGACGAGCTGGAACTGATCCTGGGCCAGGCGCCGGCCAAGGGCTACGCGAGCCACGGCGAGTCGTGGTCCTTCGCCCTGGCGCTGCGGCTCGGCAGTTACGAGCTGCTGCGCGGGGAGGCCGGCGAGCCGGTGCTGCTGCTCGACGACGTGTTCGCCGAGCTGGACCGCAAGCGCCGGGCCCGGCTGGCCGAGGTGGCCGCGAGCGCCGAACAGGTGCTGGTGACCGCCGCGGTCGACGAAGACGTGCCCGGGGAGCTCGCCGGGCACCGGTTCGTGGTGGCGGATGGTGAGATCACGCGTGGCTGAGCAAGGCGACCGGGCACCGCGGGTGACGGGCGGCACAAACCGCACCCGATCTGGGGACAAACCTGTGGACAGTGTGGATAACACGGTGAATGAGTTATCGCTGCCCGTGACTCTGCGGCCGGATGGGTGGCACAAAACGCCCGAAAACGACGCCCATCCTTCGGCAGGTACCGAGCGTGATGACCACGCTGGGCCGAACGAGACACCCCCGACCGGACGCGATCTCGCGCACGCCGCGCTGGAGGCCGCGAAGGCCAAGGCCAAGGAGCGGGGTGTCCCGCCCGGGCGCCGCCGTCCCGCGGTCGGCGGCGGGCAGAACCCCCGGCGGCGGCGCTGGTCGGGACCGGGCGCGGACGCGCGCGACCCGCAGCCGCTCGGCCGGCTGGTCTCCCGGCTGGTCAGCGACCGCGGTTGGAACGAGAGCGTCACCAGCGCCCGCGTCTTCGCGCAGTGGGCGCGGCTGGTCGGCGAAGACGTCGCCGAGCACGCGCAGCCGGTCGCGCTCAAGGACGGCGAACTCACCGTCCGCGCCAGCTCGACGGCGTGGGCCACCCAGCTCCGGTTGCTGCAGGGCAAGCTGCTCGCCAAGATCGCGGCGGGGGTCGGCAACGGCGTCGTCAAGCGGATGCGGATCCAGGGCCCGACCGCCCCGAGCTGGCGGAAAGGGCCCCGTCACGTGCCGGGCCGCGGCCCCCGTGACACGTACGGCTGACCCGGGTTGCGCGATGCTCGGTTGAATGGGCCGAGAACGCATCCAGACCTCCCGAGATACGTCAAGACTCGGCTCGAACCGATTTCGTCCGTCTGTGACGCGTTCAGGGGTGTCCTTGCCGCATGTCAGCGGACGCGGCCAAGTACACTGGAGGAGAGCGAGCGTCCGCTCGGGCGAGACGAGGAGAAACAACGCCGGTGACCGAGAACAAGAGCGAGTACAACGCGTCGTCGATCACGGTGCTCGAAGGCCTCGAAGCGGTCCGCAAGCGCCCCGGCATGTACATCGGTTCCACCGGTGAACGCGGGCTGCACCACCTCGTCCAGGAGGTCGTCGACAACTCCGTCGACGAAGCGATGGCCGGGTACGCCACCAAGGTCGAGGTTACCCTCCTCGCCGACGGCGGGGTCCGCGTCGTCGACGACGGCCGCGGCATCCCGGTCGACATGCACCCGAAGGAGCAGAAGCCGACCCTCGAGGTCGTGCTCACCGTGCTCCACGCGGGCGGCAAGTTCGACAGCGACTCCTACGCGGTGTCCGGCGGCCTGCACGGCGTCGGCGTCTCGGTGGTGAACGCGCTGTCGACGAAGCTGCTCGCCGAGGTCAAGTACGGCGGCCGCAGCTGGCGCCAGGAGTACACCGACCAGATCCCCGGCCCGCTGGAGGACCTCGGCCCGGCGAGCGAGACCGGCACCACGATCACCTTCTGGGCCGACGGGAACATCTTCGAGACCACGACCTACAACTTCGAGACCATCTCGCGCCGGCTCCAGGAGATGGCGTTCCTCAACAAGGGGCTGACGCTGTCCCTGCGTGACGAGCGCGTCGCGGACGAGGAGACCGAAGAGGACGCCGAGGGCAAGGTCGCGCGGGTCAAGGAGAAGACCTACTGCTACCCAGGCGGGCTCGAGGACTTCGTCAAGCACATCAACGGCAGCAAGGAGCCGATCCACCCCAGCGTCATCTCCTTCGACGCCAAGGGCACCGGCCTCGAGGTCGAGGTCGCGATGCAGTGGAACACCGGGTTCACGCCGTCGGTGTACACGTTCGCCAACACGATCAACACCCACGAGGGCGGCACCCACGAAGAGGGCTTCCGCGCCGCGCTGACCCGCGTCGTCAACGCGTACGCGCGCGACAAGAAGCTGCTCAAGGAGAAGGACGCGAACCTGACCGGTGACGACGTGCGCGAGGGTCTCGCCGCGATCGTCTCGATCAAGCTGTCCGAGCCGCAGTTCGAGGGTCAGACCAAGACCAAGCTGGGCAACAGCGAGGCCAAGACGTTCGTGCAGCAGACGTCGAACGAGTGGCTGGCGGACTGGTTCGAGCGCAACCCGACCGAGGCGAAGACGATCATCAACAAGTCGATCTCCTCGGCGCAGGCCCGGATGGCCGCGCGCAAGGCGCGTGACCTGGTCCGCCGCAAGGGCGCGCTGGAGATCGGCGGCCTGCCCGGCAAGCTGAAGGACTGCCGCTCCACCAAGCCGGAGGAGTGCGAGCTCTACATCGTCGAGGGTGACTCGGCCGGCGGCTCGGCCAAGGAAGGCCGCGACTCGATGTACCAGGCGATCCTGCCGATCCGCGGCAAGATCATCAACGTCGAGAAGGCCCGCATCGACCGCGTCCTCAAGAACACCGAGGTCCAGTCGCTGATCACCGCGCTCGGCACCGGCATCCACGACGAGTTCGACATCGAGAAGCTGCGCTACCACAAGATCGTGCTGATGGCCGACGCCGACGTCGACGGCCAGCACATCACCACGCTGCTGCTCACCCTGCTGTTCCGCTTCATGGCCCCGCTGATCGAGCACGGCCACGTCTTCCTGTCGCGGCCGCCGCTGTACAAGATCAAGTGGCCGCGGTCCGAGCCGGAGTACGCGTACTCCGACCGCGAGCGCGACGCCGTCATCCAGGCGGGGGTCGAGGCCGGCAAGAAGCTGCCGAAGGACGACGCGATCCAGCGCTACAAGGGTCTCGGCGAGATGAACGCCGAAGAGCTGTGGGAGACCACGATGGACCCGGCGAACCGGCTGCTGGGCCAGGTCACGATGGACGACGCCGCCCAGGCGGACGAGCTGTTCTCGGTCCTGATGGGCGAGGACGTCGAGGCCCGCCGGTCGTTCATCACGCGCAACGCCAAGGACGTGCGCTTCCTGGACGTCTAGGCGTCCCCCGTTCTTCGTCCCGCTAGGCCCCCGCACCCGAGAAGGACCTCATGACGGAAACCTTGCCGCCGGCTCCGGAACACGACCGGATCGAGCCGGTCGACATCCAGCAGGAGATGCAGCGCTCCTACATCGACTACGCGATGAGCGTCATCGTGTCGCGGGCGCTGCCGGACGTGCGTGACGGCCTCAAGCCCGTCGCCCGCCGGATCCTGTACTCGATGTTCGACTCCGGTTTCCGGCCGGACCGCGGGTACAACAAGTGCTCCCGCGTCGTCGGCGACGTCATGGGCAACTACCACCCGCACGGTGACTCGGCGATCTACGACGCGCTGGTCCGGCTGGCCCAGCCGTGGTCGCTGCGGTACCCGCTGATCGACGGCCAGGGCAACTTCGGCTCGTCGGGCAACGACCCCGCGGCCGCCATGCGGTACACCGAGTCCCGGCTCGCGCCGCTGGCCATGCAGATGCTGGCCGACATCGAAGAAGACACCGTCGACTTCTCCGACAACTACGACGGCCGCACGCAGGAGCCCGACGTCCTGCCGTCGCGGTTCCCGAACCTGCTGGTCAACGGCGGTTCCGGGATCGCGGTCGGGATGGCGACGAACATTCCGCCGCACAACCTGCGCGAGGTCTCCGAAGGCGTCGCCTGGGCGCTGGAGAACCCGGACGCGACCGACGACGAGCTGCTGGCCGCGCTGCTCGTGCGGATCAAGGGCCCGGACTTCCCGACCAGGGCGATGATCCTCGGCACGTCCGGCATCGAGGACGCCTACCGCACCGGCCGCGGCTCGATCCGGATGCGCGCGGTCGTCGAGGTCGAAGAGGACGCGAAGGGCCGGACCATCCTGGTCGTGTCCGAGCTGCCCTACCAGGTCAACCCGGACAACCTGGTCGAGAACATCGCGAACCTGGTCCGCGACGGCAAGCTCACCGGCATCGCCGACATCGCCGACGAGTCCAACAGCCGCTCGGGCATGCGGATCGTCGTCACGATCAAGCGCGACGCGGTCGCGAAGGTCGTGCTGAACAACCTCTACAAGCACACCCAGCTGCAGCAGAACTTCGGCGTCAACATGCTGGCCCTGGTCGACGGCGTGCCCCGCACGCTGCGGCTCGACCAGATCATCCGGCACTACGTGAAGCACCAGGTCGAGGTCATCGTCCGGCGGACCCGCTTCCGCCTGAAGAAGGCCGAGGAACGGGCCCACATCCTGCGCGGGTACGTCAAGGCCCTCGACATGCTCGACGAGGTCATCGCGCTGATCCGGCGCTCGCCGTCCGCCGACGAGGCCCGGCCGGCCCTGATGGAGCTGCTGGACGTCGACGAGATCCAGGCGACCGCGATCCTCGACATGCAGCTGCGGCGCCTCGCCGCCCTGGAGCGCCAGCGGATCATCGACCAGCTGGCCGAGATCGAGCTGGAGATCGCCGACCTCAAGGACATCCTCGAGAAGCCCGAGCGGCAGCGCGCGATCATCCGCGACGAGCTGATGGCGATCGTCGAGAAGTACGGCGACGACCGGCGCACGAAGATCATCGGCTTCAGCGGCGACGTCACCGACGAGGAACTGATCGCGGTCGAGGACGTCGTCGTCACCATCACCCGCACGGGGTACGCCAAGCGGACGAAAACGGATCTCTACCGGTCGCAGAAGCGCGGCGGCAAGGGCGTCCAGGGCGCGACGTTGAAGCAGGACGACATCGTCCAGCACTTCTTCGTCTGCTCGACGCACGACTGGATCCTGTTCTTCACGAACAAGGGCCGCGTGTACCGGACCAAGGCGTACGAGCTGCCCGAAGCCAACCGCAACGCGCGCGGCCAGCACGTGGCGAACCTGATGGCGTTCCAGCCGGACGAGCAAATCGCCCAGGTCATCGAGATCAAGAACTACGAGGTCGCGCCGTACCTGGTGCTCGCCACCAAGCGCGGCCTGGTGAAGAAGACCAAGCTCACCGACTTCGACTCCAACCGCTCGGGTGGCCTCATCGCCATCAACCTGCGCGAGGGCGACGAGCTGGTCGGCGCGGTGCTGGCGGCGGCGGAGGACGACCTGCTGCTGGTGTCGGCGGAGGGCCAGTCCATCCGCTTCCACGCGACCGACGAGGCGCTGCGGCCGATGGGCCGCCCGACGTCCGGCGTGATGGGCATGCGCTTCAACGACGGCGACGAGCTGCTCGGCATCAGCGTCGTCAAGGAAGGCAAGTTCCTGCTGGTCGCGACCGACGGCGGGTACGCCAAGCGCACGGCGATCGAGGACTACCCGGTCCAGGGCCGCGGCGGCAAGGGTGTGCTCACCATTCAGCACGACCGCAAACGTGGCAGGCTGGTGGGTGCGCTCATCGTCGACGCCGAGGACGAGCTCTACGCGATCACCTCGAGCGGCGGCGTGATCCGCACGCCGGCGGGCGACGTCCGCAAGGCGGGACGGCAGACGAAGGGGGTCCGGCTGATGAATCTCGGCGAAGGCACCACTCTTCTCGCGGTCGCACGCAACGCGGACGAGCCCTCGGACGTCGCCAATGGTGACGCTCCCGAAGCGCCGGAAGCAGCTGACGAGACCACGGCGCAGCCCGAGCAGTAAGTTCACAACTACGGACAGCGCCCCACGGCACGGGTAAGGACTGACTCTTCGTGACACCGACCGACAATCCCGAGGCAGCGGGTTCGAACGGAACGCCGGCGAGCCCGCCCTGGCAGCGGGTGGACAAGGAAGGCGACGCCGAAGCGACGGTCAAGCTGGCCACGGAGGAGGCGCAGCCCGTCCCCGCCACCGAACGCCCGGTGGTGACGGGCAGCGCAGCCCCCCGCCTGTTCGGCGGTAGCGCGGAAACGCCTCCTCCCGCGGCCGGCGAGGTCCCCCCGGCCTCGACGCAGCGAGCTCGCCCGAGCGCCCTGCGCCGCCCCGGCCGGGGCCCCCGCCGAGCATCCCTGCAGGTCAAGCGCTTCGACCCGTGGTCGGTCCTCAAGCTGTCCCTGGTCCTGGGCGTCGCGATGTTCTTCGTCTGGCTGGTAGCGGTCGGCGTCCTGTACACGGTGCTGGACGGCATGGGCGTCTGGGACAAACTGAACGGAACGTACTCGTCCCTGGTCGGCGGCGAGGGAGCGAACGCCTCGGCCGAACCCCTGATCAGCGCGGGCCGCGTGTTCGGCATCGCCGCCATCCTCGGCGCGATCAACATCGTCCTGGTCTCGGCCCTGGCCACGGTGAGCGCGTTCATCTACAACGTCTCAGCCGACCTGGCAGGAGGCCTGGAAGTCACCTTGTCCGAACGGGAGTGACCCGGTTGCAGGGCCCCTCCGGGGGTCCTGTAAAGTTCTCCTCGTTCAAGGGCCTATAGCTCAGGCGGTTAGAGCGCTTCGCTGATAACGAAGAGGTCCCAGGTTCAAGTCCTGGTAGGCCCACGCAAGTCAAGCCCGGTTCGCAATGTGCAAGCCGGGTTTTTTGCTGCCTGACTATCGATTTCAGTCGGACGCAATCCCAGCAGCGGTACTTCGCCGTTCGATCATCACGACGTCGCGCCACCGGCCGTGGTGCCGGCCGATCCGTTCGCGGGTCCCGAGTTCGCGGAAGCCGGCGCGGTGGTGAAGTGCTCTGCTCGCGGTGTTCTCGGGGAAGACGCCGCTTTGGATCGTCCAGATGCCCGCGTTCTCGGTCGAGCTGATGAGCGCATCCAGGAGCGCGTGGCCGACACCGCGGCCGCGTGCGGTCGTGCTGACGTACACGCTGTGCTCGACGACCCCGGCGTAGACGCAGCGGGAGGAGACGGCGCTGACCGCGGTCCAGCCGAGCACGTCCTCGGCGGCGTCGACGGCCACGAACCGGTGCGCCGGCAGGTGGTCCTCGTCCCACGTGGCCCAGTCGGGGGCGGTGGTTTCGAAGCTGGCGTGCCCGGTGTCGAGTCCTGCTTGGTAGATCGCCAGGACTTGCTCGGCATGAACGGCCGTCATCGGGACGACGACGGGAGGCGGGGTAGTGCGGATGATCGCCGAGTGCCCGGACAGCGGGACGCCGTCCCAGTCGGGGCTCATCGGGAGGTGTCGCAGGTGACAGCGGCGAACGGCAGCACTCCGCGGCCCATGACGACGTCGGCGGCGGTCGGGAAGCAGGACACGCAGCGCTGGTTGACCCGGTAGAGCCGGGCGGTGCCGCGCGGCTCGGCGAGCACGAACCGGGCTTCGGTGAGGATTTTCAAATGGGCGGACACCGTGGACTGGCCCACCTCGACCCGTTCGACGATCTGCCCGACCGTCAGCGGAGTGCCGGTGGCGGCCAGCAGGTTGAGGATCTGGACCCGCGTCGGGTCGGCCAGCGCGCGGAACCAGCCCGCGTAGGTCTCGGCAGTGTGGCGATCGAGCACAACAGCCCCCTTCATCGTCCATCGACGATAAACGATAAAGGGGAAGGGTGGAAGGTTCAGGACGTGGCGGGGACCAGCTCGGCGAGCAGGGCACGGACGCGGCGGTCGATCTCGTCGCGGATCGGGCGAACGTGCTCGACGGATTGGCCGGCGGGGTCGTCGAGCTGCCAGTCGAGGTAGCGCTTGCCGGGGAAGATCGGGCACGCGTCGCCGCAGCCCATGGTGATCACGACGTCGGCGGCTTCGACCGCGTCGGTCGTCAGCTTCTTCGGGACCTCCCGGGACAGGTCGAGCCCGATCTCGGCCATCGCCTCGCGCACGGCGGGGTTGATGCTGTCGGCGGGCGCGGAGCCGGCCGAGCGGACGTCGACCGCGCCGTCGGCGTGGTGCGCGAGCAGGGCAGCGGCCATCTGGGAGCGGCCGGCGTTGTGCACGCAGACGAACAGAACTTCGGGCGTGCTCACGGGGTGGCCTCCACAGGGGTCGGGGTGAAGCGGCGGCGTAGCGCCAGGGACACGTACACGAGCGCGATGAGCACGGGCACCTCGATCAGCGGCCCGACGACCCCGGCCAGTGCCTGCCCGCTGGTCGCCCCGAACGTCGCGATCGCCACCGCGATGGCGAGTTCGAAATTGTTGCCCGCCGCGGTGAAAGCGAGGGTCGTGGTGCGCTCGTACGACAAACCAACGGCGCGACCGAACGCGTAGGACCCGGCCCACATCAGTCCGAAGTAGACCAGCAGGGGCACCGCGATCCGGACGACGTCCAGCGGCCGCGCGGTGATCTGCTCGCCCTGCAACGCGAAGAGAACCACGATGGTGAACAGCAGCCCGTAGAGCGCGGCCGGGCCGACCTTCGGCAGGAACCGCGTCTCGTACCAGGTGCGGCCTTTGGCGCGTTCGCCGAGACGGCGGGTGAGGTAGCCGGCCGCCAGCGGGATGCCGAGGAAGATCAGCACGCTTTTCGCGATCTGCCACCCGGACACGGCGAGGTCGGCTTGGGGCAGGCCGAGCCAGCCGGGGAGGACCGCGAGGTAGAACCAGCCGAGCAGGCCGAACGCGAGGACCTGGAACACCGAGTTCAGCGCGACCAGCACGGCAGCGGCTTCCCGGTCGCCGCACGCGAGGTCGTTCCAGATGATGACCATCGCGATGCAGCGGGCGAGGCCGACGATGATCAGCCCGGTCCGGTACTCCGGCAGATCGGGCAGCAGCAGCCAGGCGAGGGCGAACATCAGCGCCGGGCCGATCAGCCAGTTCAGCACCAGCGACGGCCACAGCAGCCGCCGGTCACGGGTGACCGTGCCGAGCCGGTCGTAGCGGACCTTCGCCAGAACCGGGTACATCATCACCAGCAGGCCGAGCGCGATCGGCAGCGAGATTCCGTCGACCCGCACCGCGGACAACGCGGTGTTCAGGCCGGGGACCCAGCGGCCGGCCAGCAGGCCGGCGACCATCGCGGCGGCGATCCAGACGGGCAGGAGCCGGTCCAGGGTGGACAGCCTGCCGACCACCCCGGCGGGCGCGTCGGTCATGCCGGGACCGGGGTGTCGCCGGGGACGAGTACGGCCGACAGGCGGGCCAGCACCTCGGGGTGGACGCGGTAGTACACCCACGTCCCGCGCCGTTCCCCGGCGATCAGCCCGGATTCGCGCAGCACCTTGAGGTGGTGGGAGATGGTCGGGCCGGTCAGGTCGAAGGCGTCGGTCAGGTCGCACACGCACGCTTCGCCGCCGGCGTGGGAGGCGATCAGCGACAGCAGCCGCAGGCGGACCGGGTCGGCCATTGCCTTGAACAGCTTGGACAGCTCGACGGCCTGGCTCTCGTTCAGTGGTTCGCGGGCGAGCGGTGAGCAGCAGGCGTCCATCGCGATGATCGGCAGCTGTTTCGGCATACGTCTATCTTGACGAACTTCTAAGTAGAAGGCAATCTAAGCCGAGTTCCTGCTTCGACAAACGTCTATTCAAGGAGGATGCGATGTCACGGGTACAGCTCGCGCTACGGGTCGGGGACCTCGAAGGCTCGATCGACTTCTACTCGAAGCTGTTCGGCACCGAGCCGGCCAAAGTCCGCCCCGGGTACGCCAACTTCGCCATCGCCGAACCGGCGCTCAAGCTCGTCCTTCTGGAGGGCGAGCCGGGGCAGGCGACGGTCATGGACCACCTGGGCGTCGAGGTCGAGTCGACCGACCAGGTCAGCGAGGCCAGCAAGCGTCTGACCGGCGAGGGGCTGGAGACGCTGACCGAGGACGACACCACCTGCTGCTACGCCGTGCAGGACAAGGTGTGGGTGCACGGCCCCGGCCAGGAGCCGTGGGAGGTCTACACCGTCAAGGCCGACTCCCGGACCTTCGGCACCGACAGCGCGGCGCTCGCCACTCCAGCCACGTGTTGCACCCCCGACGCGGAAACCGGCCAGGCCGAAAAGGTCACTCGGCCCGAAGGCTGCTGCTCCTGACCTGGCCGGCCGCCCAGGACGCCAACAGGGCCAGGCCGTCCGCGGACGGCGTGCCCGCGGGGGCGGTGTAGACGTTCAGGAGCAAGCCGGGCTCCGCCGGCAGTTCCAGCGACTCGACGTCCAGGTCGAGCCGGCCCACTACCGGGTGGTGCAGGCGCTTGCGTCCGGATCGGTGGAGCCGCACGTCCTGGGACGCCCACCGCCGCCGGAACAGTTCACTGCGGGTCGACAATTCGCCGACGAGGGCGATCAACTCCTCGTCGTGCGGATTGCGGCCGGCTTCCATGCGGAGCTTCGCGGCCACGTCGCGGGCGATTCGGTCGTAGTCGACGAAGAACGTCCTGGCCTCTTGGGGATCCAGGTACACGAAACGCGCGGTGTTCGGCGGTCGTCGCGTGTCGGTCAGCATCGGGGCGTACAGCGCGCGGGCGAGGTGATTCACGGCCAGGACGTCGTAACGGCCGTTGCAAATCCACGCCGGCGCATCGGTGATGGCGTCGAGCACCTGCTGAAGCGCTGGCCGCACCGTCGCGGTGGAGCGACGGGGAACTCCGGACCGCCGCGCGAGGTGGAACAGGTGATCGCGCTCGGCTTCGTCGAGCTGCAACGCTGAAGCCAACGCGTCGAGGACGCCGTCGGAGGCGCTGGCGAGGCCGCCGCGCTCCATGCGCACGTAGTAGTCGACCGAAACCCCTGCCAGCAGAGCCACCTCTTCGCGGCGCAGACCCTTGACCCGGCGGTTGCCGCCGTAAGCGGGCAGTCCGGCTCGCTCGGG
Organism: Amycolatopsis sp. NPDC003731; assembly: GCF_053586895.1. Classification (NCBI taxonomy): domain Bacteria; kingdom Bacillati; phylum Actinomycetota; class Actinomycetes; order Pseudonocardiales; family Pseudonocardiaceae; genus Amycolatopsis; species Amycolatopsis sp. NPDC003731. The sequence continues at coordinate 109,963 of NZ_JBSFNC010000002.1, forward strand.
CGTGATCCGGGCGCGGCGCGAGGTCAGGAATTCCTTGATCTCGGTGCGGAGATCGATCGGGGCCACCTCGTCACCGTAAGCCCCGTCCGCCGGCGGCGGGAGGTTCTGCCAGTACCCCCGATGCCTACGTGCCGGTTGCGGTCGTGGCGATGCCGCCGTCGACCGGGATGACGGTGCCCGTGAGGTAGGCCCCGGCCCGGCCGGCGAGGAACACGGCGATCCCCGCCATGTCGTCGTCACGGCCGAGCCGGCGCAGCGGCGCCTTCGCCGCGATCCGGTCGCCGATGGCATCGAGCGTGGACGCCATCATCTGCGACGGGAACGGTCCCGGTGCCACCGCGTTCACCGTGACGTGCTGGGGGCCCAGTTCCCTCGCCAGCACCCTGGTGAGCTGGTGGAGCCCCGCTTTGCTGCTGGCGTACGAGTAGTTCGGTGCCTCGGCGACGTGGATCGCGGCGATGCTGCCGATGTTGATGACCCGCGCGGGATCGTCGGCGGTACCCGCCTTGCGAAGCGCCGGGAGCAGGGCCTGCACCAGCCAGAACGGCGCCTTGAGGTTGAGGTCGACGACGGTGTCCCAGGCCTCGGTCGGGAACGTCTCCAGCGGCTCTCGCCGCATCGCTCCGGCGTTGTTGACGAGGATGTCCAGGCGTTCCGAGTCAACCTCGACGAGATCGGCGAGCCGCCGGCATTCGTCGTACCTGGACAGGTCGGCGGGGATCGCCCGGACGTCGCCGAATCCGGACAGCGCCTGCTGTGCCTCCGCGCACGCGTCCGCCTTGCGCGAGCTGATGACGACGCGGGCGCCCGCCTGCAGCAGGCCGCGCGCGATCATCAACCCGATGCCCCTGGTGCCGCCGGTGACGAGGGCGTGCTTCCCCTTCAGATCGAAGAGGCCCGCGTGAGTGGTGAACTGGTTTTCCGGCATGGGATCCAGTTGACCGGCTTCCGGCACCGGCCGGGAGACCCTGGTGATCCAGGCACTGGGAGAGCCACCCGCGCTGTTCGCACCAGCAAATAGCTCGGTGTCGTTTCGGCAGGTCCGGGCTTAGCTTCGGGCGATGGCGAACGAACTGACCATTCCGCTCCTGCCCTGCCCTTCCATCGACGAGATCGCCTCCTTCTACGAGATGCTCGGCTTCGAGATCACCTATCGCCAGACGCGGCCGAACCCGCACGTCGCGATGCGGCGCGAAGACCTCAACCTGCACTTCTTCGGGATGGACGGCTACGACCCCGCGCAGTCGTACAGCACTTGCCTGGTCATCGTCGAAGACACCAGCGAGCTGTTCGAGGCCTTCGCGGCGGGGATGCGGTCCGTGCACGGAAAACTGCTCGTCTCCGGCATCCCGCGGATGACCCGGCCGCGGCTGCGCAACGACCGGTACACCGGGTTCACCGTCGTCGACCCGGGTGGCAACTGGATCCGGATCAACAAGGCCGCCAAGGAACCCGAGGCGCGGACCAAGCTCGCCAAAGCGATGGAGAACGCCACCAGGCAGGCGGACGCGCGCGGCGACGAACGCCAGGGGTTGAAGATCCTGGAAGGCGCCTTGAAGCGGGCGACCGGTGACGAACCGGAGTTCCGGGCGGCGCAGGAGTACCGCGACGAGCTCGTCGAACGGATCAACGGGGTCTGAGCCGTCTGGATACAGGTCAGCCCTGCCGGGAAGAGAAGTCCGGCAGGGCTGAGCGGTCACGGTCGGCGCGCCGCACGGTCGCCTCTCGGCGAGTGGCGCATCGCGGCTCCAGCCGTACGGAACTCCGCGAAGGCGATGAGTGAGGCCCGGGGGACACGGTGGGCTCACCGACCAATCCGTACAACAAGACCACCCGAGCCGGTATTTCCTACGGCGTGTGACGTGCGTTACCAGTGGTTCCACGTGGAACCACTGGCTGCCTGCCACCCGCCCGAAGCCGGTGCAGTAACATCGCGGGGTAAGGGAAGCAAGCTGAGAAGGGGGCTTCGGTGAAGAAGCTGCTGGCACTCGCCGTCATCGCGGGCGGCGTCCTGTTCGTCGTCAAGCGCAACAAGGCGGCCAAGGCCGAAGCCGACCTCTGGCGTGAGGCGACCGCGCCGGTGCCCTCCACCAACGGCACCACCCCGGCCAAGCCGGCCGGCGCTTCCCACAACTGATCTCCACCGCGGGCGAGCTGCCCGCGGTCCGGGGCTGTAGCTCAATTGGTAGAGCACCGCCTTTGCAAGGCGGGGGTCAGGGGTTCGATTCCCCTCAGCTCCACAACCCGAACGGCCCGCACCAGCGTGCGGGCCGTTTCCGTATCCGGATCAGGTCCGTGTCAGGTCGGTGTCAGGCCGTCCTTCGACAGTGGTTCCCATGACAGACCTGGCGATCACGGCCTCCGGACTGCGGAAGGCCTACCAAGGCAAAACCGTCCTCGACGGCGTGGACCTCGAAGTCGAGGCCGGCACCATCTTCGCCCTGCTCGGCCCGAACGGCGCCGGCAAGACCACGACCGTCAACGTCCTCACCACGCTCGCGAAGGCCGACGGCGGCACCGCCCGCGTCGCCGGGCACGACCTGGCCACCGAGGCCAAGGCCGTGCGGGCCGCGATCGGCGTCACCGGGCAGTTCGCCGCTGTGGACGAGCTGCTCACCGGGCAGGAAAACCTGCAGCTGATGGTCGACCTCAGCCGAGGCGCCGGCAAGCGGACCGTCAGCGAACTGCTCGAACGCTTCGAACTCACCGAGGCGGCGCACAAACCCGCGTCGACCTACTCCGGGGGTATGCGCCGGAAGCTCGACCTCGCCATGACGCTCGTCGGCCGCCCGCGGATCATCTTCCTCGACGAGCCGACGACCGGTCTGGACCCGCGCAGCCGCCGGACCATGTGGACCATCATCCGCGACCTCGTCGCCGACGGCGTGACCATCTTCCTGACCACCCAGTACCTCGAAGAGGCCGACCAGCTCGCCGACCGCATCGCCGTGCTCGACCAGGGCCGGCTCGTCGCCCAGGGCACCGCCGACGAACTCAAGCGTCGCATTCCCGGCACCCACGTCCGGCTCCGGTTCGCCACCACCGCCGAGCTCGACGCGGCCGCGCGCGTCCTCACCGACGCCACCCGGGACGACGAAGCCCTGGCCCTGCGCGTTCCCAGTGACGGTGGCACGAAATCCCTCCGGTCCCTTTTGGACAGACTCGACGAATACGCGCTCAGCGCCGGAGAACTGTCCGTCCACACGCCCGATCTCGACGACGTCTTCCTCGCCCTGACGGGCCACGCCACGGAGGTTCCCGCGAAATGAACGCCCACTCGATCGTCATGCTGCGCCGCAACTTCAAGCACATCGCCCGGAACCCGATGTCGGTGTTCAACGCGATCCTGATGCCGGTCGTCGTCATGCTGATGTTCGTCTACATGTTCGGCGACGCCTTCAGCGTCGGCGTCAACTACGTCGACTACGCGACGCCCGGGCTGATGCTGCTCGCCGTCTGCTACGGGCTGGGAGCCACCGCCACCGCGGTGAACTCCGACATGACCAAGGGCATCATCAACCGCTTCAAGGTCATGGACGTCTCGCGCGGCGCAGTACTCACTGGCCACGTCGTCGCCAGCGTGCTGACCAACCTGATCGCCATCGCGGCCCTCCTCGGCGTCGCCTTCCTGCTCGGTTTCCGCCCGGCCGCGGGCTTTCTCGACTGGCTCGGCGCGTTCGGCGTCGTCGTCCTGCTCGGCTTCGCGACCGGCTGGCTCACGATCGCGCTGGGCCTGGCGGCGAAATCGCCGGAAACGGCGGGCCTGGCTTCGGTGCCGCTGGTCATGCTCCCGTTCTTCAGCAGCGCCATCGTGCCCGCCGAGAAGATGGGCCCCGGCCTCAAGCAGTTCGCCGAATATCAGCCCTTCACGCCGATCATCGAAACCTTGCGGGGCCTGCTCAACGGGACGCCGGCCACCGGCACCCTGCTCGCCGCGCTCGGCTGGTGCGCCGGGATCGCCGTCGTCGGTTACCTGTGGGCGTCGTCGACCTTCAAGAAGCGAGCGTGACCGCGGCCAGCTCCGGCCAGCTCGCTTCCGTCCCCGCCCGCGTCGCCTCGGTGAACCCCTCGTCACCGAGGCGACGCCGGGCTGTCTCCTCGATCCGGGCCACGTCCGGGTGCGAGCGGTCCGGCAGGCCCCGGACTCGCGCACTCGCTCCCAGCAACCGCGCGGCCTGCTCGTCTTCCCCGGTGCGCAGCGCCAGATCCGCGATTCCGACGAGGGCCCGCGCGATCATCAGCGGATGTCCCGTCCGGGTCGCCGCTTCGAACGCCGCCGCCCGGTGCGCCCGGGATTCGCCGACGTCCTCGGCGAGGTACCCGAGCAGGTCTTCGGCCACCGCGCGGGCGATCGCGCGCTCGGCGTCGTCGCCCAACATCGTCTTGGCGACGTCGAGCTGGCGACGCGCTTGTCCGGTGTCGCCGTTCCAGCGCGCGAGTTCCGCCTTGGCCAGGGCGAGCTCGGCCTGCGCGTTCGGCCAGGCCACTCCCGCCGCGTGCCGCTGGGCCTCAGCCAGCGCAGCGGCGCTCGCCTTTTCGTCGCCCAGCAACCAGTACAGCTGGGCCTGCCGCGCCCGCATCCGCACGACGTCCTCGATGGCGCCGACCTCGGTCACCACGTCGACGGCCTGCTCGTAGTACTCGCACGCTTCCGCGAACTCGCCGCGCACGGTGATGCGGTCCGCCAGCTCGGTGAGGGCGAACGAGGTACCCCACCGTTCGCCGAGCGCGCGGAACTCGGCGACGGCCGTCTCGAGCAGCGTGTCCGCTTCCCGGCCACCGTGCCCGAACTGGACGCGCATCTTGCCCAGCTGCAGCCGGGCCACCGCGCGCACCCACGGGTCCTCGTCGGCGAGCAGCGGCTCGAACGCCGTCAGCGCCGCGTCCGGTCCGTGCAGCAGGCGCTCCAGCGCGGCGGCGAACCGCAGGGCCAGCGGCGGGTTTTCGACCTTCAGGCTGATCTCGTACGCCTTGCGGATCCAGTCCTCCGCCCGGTACTCGTCGCTCTGCTGCCCGGACGTCACGAACTGGACGACGAACGTGAAGACCAGGCCGCGGATCTCGGCCGGCACCTCGCCGGGCACGGCGGTGGCCGCCATGACCAGCTCGTTGCCCTCCGCCCGGTGCCCGGCCAGCCACCAGTACCAGCCGGCGGTCGCCGCGAGCCGCATCGCTTCGGCCGCCTCGCCCGCCGCGAGGGCGCCGCGCATCGCCGCGGTGATGTTCTCGTGCTCCGCCTCGAGCGTGGCCAGCCACGTCAGCTGCTCGGCGCGGCGCAGGTGCGGCTCCGCTGTCTCGGCGAGTTCCGTGAAGTACGCGAGGTGGGCGCGCCGGGCGACATCCGTCTCGCCCGCCTCCGCGAGCCGCTGCCCGGCGTACTCCTTGATCGTGCCGAGCATCCGGTAGCGCTCGCCGACCACGACCACCAGCGACTTCTCGGTCAGCGCGGTCAGCAAGTCCAGGACGTCGTCGTCGCCGCAGACCCGCTCGGCCGCCTCCAGGCTCGCGCCGCCGGAGAACACCGAGAGCCGGCGCAGCACGACGCGTTCGGCGTCGGAGAGCAGCTCCCAGCTCCAGTCGATCACCGCGCGCAGTGTCCGGTGCCGCGGCAGCGCCGTCCGGCTGCCGCCGGTCAGCAGGCGGAACCGGTCGTCGAGCCGGTGCGCGAGCTGGTCGAGCGACATCGTGCGCAGGCGGGCCGCGGCGAGTTCGATGGCCAGCGGCATCCCGTCCAGCGCGCGGCAGACGCGGGCCAGCGTGCGGGCGTCCGCCGTGAGGTCCTTGCGCACCGCGCCCGCCCGGTCCCGCAGCAGCCGGACGGCCGGGGCGGCCTCGATTTCGGCGGCGTCCGCGTCCTCCGCGGGCAGGACCAGGGGCGCGACCTGCCACAACGCCTCCCCGGTGATGCCGAGCGGCTCGCGGCTCGTCGCGAGGATCCGCAGCCGGCGGCACTCGCCGAGCACCCGGTGCGCGAACGCCGCCGCGGCCTCGATGACGTGTTCGCAATTGTCCAGGATCAGCAGCATCGACCGCTCGCGCAGGGCGGCGATGACGCGGTCCGTCGGTTCGGCGTCCGGTGCCTCGCCGACGAGCGCGTCCCGCAGCTTGAGCGCGCCGAGCGTCGCCTGGGCGACGTCGTCGCCGGCGCCGATCCCCGCCAGCTCGACCAGCCACGCGCCGTCCGGCAGGTCGCCGAGCAGCGTGCGCGCGGTTTCCGTGGCCTGCCTGGTCTTCCCGGAACCGCCCGGCCCGATCAGGGTGGTCAGCCGGTGCCCGGCGATGAGCTCCCGGACCGCGGCGACGTCGGTGTCCTTGCCGACGTAGCTGGTCAGCTCGGCCCGCAGGTTCGTCTTCGGGCTCTCTTCCCGACGGCCGAGCTCGCCGCGCAGCAGGGCGACATGCACTTCGGACAGCTCCGGCGACGGGTCGACGCCGAGGGTGTCGGCCAGGGTTTCCCGCGTGCGCTCGTACGCGAGCAGCGCCTCGGTGTCGCGGCCGCTCGCGACGAGGGCCCGCATCAACGCGGCGACCAGCCGTTCCCGCATCGGGTTCGCGGCCACCAGGTCGGTCAGCTCGGTGACGAGCTCCGGGCCGACCTCGCCGTCGAACCGGTCCTCCAGTGCGGCTAGGCGCAGCCCTTCGAGCCGGGTGACGGCGGCGCCGAAGGCCGCGCTTTCCGGCAGCTCGACGTCCTGCATGGCCGGACCGCGCCAGAGGGCGAGTGCCTCGCGCAGCCGCCGCGGGTCCGTGTGGGCTTGGCCGAAGAGCCGTTCGAACCGCACGGCGTCGACATCGTCCGGGGCCACCACCAGCCGGTAGCCGGTCGGCCTGCTGTCGACCGCCCCCTCCGGCAGCGCCTTCCGCAGCCGGGAAACCAGGCGCTGCAACGCGTTCGGCGCCTCGGCGGGCGGCTGCTCGCCCCAGATCCAGTCGACGAGCGTCGCCTTCGGGACCACCTGGCCCGGCTCGAGCGCGAGGGCGACCAGCAGCCCCCGCAGGCGGGCGCCCGGCACCTCGGCGAGCGCGCCGTCGTCCGTGCGCACTTCGAAGGGCCCCAGGATCCCGATCTGCACCCGGCCGATCTTGCCACGAACGCCGGTGTCCGAAGCGTGTCAGGCCCGTGTCAGCCCGCTCGGCGATCGTCGTCGGTACCCACCGCGAAAGGAAACCCGATGAGCCAGCACGGACTCCCCATGGACCGCGACGCCGGCCCCTTCGATCCGCCGAGCGCGCTCACCCGGCTGCGCGACACGCGCCCGGTCAGCCCGCTGGTGTTCCCCGACGGGCACGAGGGCTGGCTCGTCACCGGCTACGAAGAGGTCCGGCAGATGATGGCCGACACGCGGTTCAGCTCCCGGCTGGACCTCGACGTCATCCACGTGCCGTACGAGACCGGCATGCCCGCCGCCACCGAGCCGTCGCCGCAGCTGCCGGGCATGTTCATCGCGATGGACCCGCCGGACCACAGCCGGCTGCGCCGCAAGCTCACCGGCGCCTTCACCGTCAAGCGGATGAAGCAGCTGGAGGAGCACATCGCCGACGTCGTCGAGCGCCAGCTGGACCACCTGGCGAAGCTGGCCCCGCCGGTCGACCTGGTCAAGGAGTTCGCGCTCCCGGTGCCGTCGCTGGTGATCTGCGAACTGCTCGGCGTGCCCTACGCGGACCGCGAGACGTTCCAGGCCAACTCCGCGCAATTCATGGTTCGCGAGCAGACGCTCGAGGAGAAGATGGGCGCGTACATCGCGCTGAACACCTACCTCTCCGAGCTGGTCACGAGCAAGCGCGCGGAGCCGGGCGAGGACATCCTGTCGGATCTGGCCCGCCACGACGACCTGACCATCGAAGAACTGACGGGCGCGGCGTTCCTGCTGCTCCTCGCGGGCCACGAGACGACGGCCAACATGCTGTCCCTGGGCACGTTCGCGCTGCTGGAACACCCCGGGCAGCGCGCCGAACTGAGCGCCGACGCGGACCTGCTGCCCGGCGCCGTGGAGGAACTGCTGCGCTACCTGTCGGTGGCCGACATCTTCTTCCGCTACGCCACCGAGGACCTCGAGCTGGGCGGCGAAACGATCACCAAGGGCTCGACGGTCGTGGTCTCGCTCCTGGCCGCCAACCACGACCCCCGCCGCTTCGAAAACCCGGACACGCTCGACATCCACCGCAACGCCCGCGGCCTCCTGTCCTTCGGCCACGGCGTGCACCAGTGCCTCGGCCAGCAGCTGGCCCGCATCGAGATGCGCGCGGGCTTCGAGGGGTTGCTGCGCCGCTTCCCGACGTTGGCGCTGGCTGTCCCGGCCGAGGAGGTGAAGCTGCGCACGGACATGAACATCTACGGCGTCCACGAGCTGCCGGTCACGTGGACCGCAGGAAGCTGAGCACCGCGTCCCTCCCCGCGTGGCCGCGCTCGCGGTTCTGGATCGAATGCGACTCGCCCGGCACGATCACCAGGCGGCCGTGCGGGGCCTGGGCCGCTTCCTCGCGGGCCCACTCCAACGGCGTCGACAGGTCGCGGTCGCCGTTGAGCAGCAGGACCGGGACGTCCGGGAGCCGCGAAGCCGGGTTCGAGCCCGGGTGTTCCGCCGGCCACGGCAAACAACTCTGGATGAACCCCTGCTGCGTCGCCACTCCGGTCGTGTACGGCCAGGTTGCCGACTCCGGGAGCGCGTGGGAAGCCAGTGAAAGCAACGGGCGGCGGAGCGCGAGCGGGGTCGCCGCCGAGCCCCACGGGAAGCGGCCGTCCGCGCACAGCGTGGCCGCGTGGAGGCCCGCGCTGAACGCTGCCGGGTCGTCGCCGCCGGACTTGTACGCCTCCAGCAGGCCGTCCAAGCGCGCCGGGTCGCCGCCGCGCGCTTCGTGCAGGGCGCCGATGATGTCGCCCGCCGCCGGGTTGCGGTAGGACGGGTCCGCGAACTCGTACGACACCACCGTGTCGAAGATCCTTACGCCGTCCGCCGTGCTTCGGTGGCGGACCACCCACGCCAGGTCCTCGGCCGGGTCGTAGCCGCAGGCCGGGGCCACCGCGCACGCCTCGCGCAGCACGCGTGCCTCCGCCGTCATGCCCGTCAGGTACAGCGACGCCGAGGCGGAGGCGTGGTGTGGCAGCACCGAATCGAGGATGACCTTGCTGACGTGGTCCGGGTGCGCGATCGCGTACCGCGCCGCCGTGAAAGAGCCGTACGAGACGCCGTCGACGACCAGCTTCGGCACGCCCAGTGCCTGCCGGAGCTGGTCGAAGTCCGCCACGCTCTGGTCGGTCGAATACAGCGGTGCCGTGTCGCCGAGGATGCGCGCGCACTCCCGCACCGCGCCGGCCGACGGCGTTGCGATGTCCGAACTGCCCATCTCCGCCTGGAGGCCGGGACACCGCAGCGCGCCCGACGGCCCGGTGCCGCGCTGGTCGAGCATGACGATCCGGTAGTCCCGCGCGACTTCCGGCAGCCGCTGCTGCGCGATCCGCGTGATGGTCCCGACGCCGCCCTGGCCGGGGCCGCCGGTGAGGAACAGCAGGACCCCCTTGGGCGCGTCCGCGTTGTCCGCGGTCGCCACGGGCAGGTCGAGCGTGCCCGGCACCCGGCCGGTGTGGTCGAGCGGGACGGTCAGGGTCGAGCACGTGAAACCCGGCTGGCCCGGGCACGGGTGCGGATCCGTCAGCTTCGGTCGTCCCCCAGGACGCGCGTCGGCCGCGGCCACACCCCCGAGTGCGGCGGTCAGCGCCAGGACCAGCCCGGCGGTCAGCATCTTCGAGCGCATGCCTGCATCATGCGCACACCGGCGCGGAACCCGCATACCCCCGATCAGGGCTTGACGCAGGAGACCTTCGCCCGCACCGCACCCGCGGGAGCGGCCTCGCCCGCGGTGTTCGGGGCGTTGTCGCGGCGGTTGCCGTCGGACTGCGTGACGCACAGGCGGCCGTCCGGCAGCAGCACCGGGCTGGTCGGGAACTCCAGCGGCCCGCCGTTGCGCAGCTTCGACGTCGCGTCGGCGGGGTTGCGGAAGTACTCCACCACGCGGCCGTCGCGGCGGGCCAGGACGATCGCGTTGCGCTCGTTCACCGCTGTCCAGACGCCGCCCGCGCGGTCGAGGACGATGCCGTCGGCGCCTTCGAGGTACGGGTGCTGCACGTCGACGTGGTCCAGGCACAACGTGTCCGGCGGAAAAGCGGTGTCGCAGCCGGTCGCGGCGCGCGGGCGGCCCGTGCGGTCCATCGGCACGCGCCAGAGCGCACCCCGGGCCGTGTCCGCGACCAGCAGTGTGCCGTCCGCGGTGAAGGCGAGGCCGTTCGCGACGATGTGCTGGGAGCCCGCGGTGTCCGCCGCCGTCCGGCCGTTCGGCGTGATCGTCACCGTCCCCGGCGGCAGGCCGCGCACGTCCCGGCCGACCCCGCCGGGGATCACGTCGCTGACCATCGGCTGCACCCGGAACTGCTCGGCGGCCACGCCGTCCGCGCCCGCGCGCCAGACCCGGCCCTGCCCGGTGCCGCCGTCGGAGATCCACAACGCACCCGAGGCGTCGAAGGCCAGGCCGTTCGCGCCGGGGACACCCGCGGTGAACACCGTCGCGGACGGCGGGTTCGCCGCGTCCGGCACGAACGACACCACGGTGTCGCCGTTCGCCACGTACAGCCGGCCACGGCGGTCGAACGCGAGCCCGGCGGGGTTGCACGGTCCCGGGATCGTGCCGACGACGGCCGCGGGACCGCCGGCCGCGGCGACCCGGTGGACCGGGCAGGGATCGGCACCGCGCGCCGGCGTGTAGAGGTTGCCCCGCCCGTCGGTGGTCAGGCCCTCCAGGCCGAGCGGCGACGCGAACACCGTCTCGAAGACGGCGGGGTGCCGCGGTGGGGCGGCTTCACCCGCGGAAGCGCCGGACAGCAACCCGGCGGACAGGGCGGCGGTGGCGGCGAGGACGACGGTCCGGCGCATCGGAACCTCCGTTTTGTCGGATTCCTCCCTACGCCGCCGCGCCCGGCCCGTCAAGGCCAGAGACGCTCGCGGACCCAGCCGCCGCCGGACTTCCGGTACCGCAGCCGCACGTGCCGGCGGTCGTGACTGGCCTGCCAGAACTCGACCTCGTCCGGGTCCACCAGGTACCGCGTCCAGGTCTCCGGGGCCACGCCCGGGTTCTCCTCGACCCAGCGTTCGGCCTCGGCGGCCGCCGTGTCGAGGTCCGCCGGGTCGGGCAGCACCTGCGACTGGTGCCCGATGAACGCCTCGACGCGGGACGCCGGCGGCCGGGCCAGGAAGTCCGCCGCGGACACCTCGGGCGCGGCGGGGGAGACCGGGCCGCGCAGCCGGACCTGGCGGCCGCGGCCGGGCCAGAAGAACGTCAACGCCGCGCGCGGGTCCTTGCGCAGCTGCTGGCCCTTCGGGCTTTCCGAGCTGGTCGCGACCGCCCAGCCGCCGGGGCCGACGTCCTTGAGGATGACCACCCGGGCGTCCGGCGCGCCGTCGGCATCCACAGTGGACAGCGTGACGGCGTGCGGCGCCAGCACGTGCTCGCCGGCCTCGGTCAGCCACTCGAGGAACAACGCCTGAGGGTCCGGTGGCGCCGTCTCCGGCGTGAACCCGGGAAGTTCTTCGGGGAACGACGGCCAGCCGCGCAACTGCACCATGTCAGTAACCGTACGGACCCTGCTGGGGAGCGTGCCCCGGCGGTGGGTAGACCGGCGGCTGCGGACCGGCCGGGCCGGCGTACGGCGGAGGCGGCACCTGCGGTGCCGGCGGGGGCATCGGGTGCTGCGGTTGTTGCTGGGCCTGCTGCCACTGCAGCTGCTGGTAGACCTCGGCGGGCTGCGGGAAGCAGTACGTCAGCTTGGCGTTGACCGAACCCTGGACCGCGGCGCCCCAGAACTTGCCGCCGACGAACGCGTACATCTGCCCGGCCGAGAGGTCCACCGCGACCATCCGCGTCTCGCCGCCGAACTGGTTGCCCGACTTCGCCGACGCGGCCTGCGCGGCGTCCGGGTACACGCGGCCGCCGACCAGCCCGGCGATGACGACGGACGCCGCCGTCCAGCCCATGGTGCCGACCAGGTTCGCGCGGGCGTGCTGGGTGGCGCGGCCGGTGAAGTCGTACAGCGCGGCCGCGCTGACCTCGGGAACGGCCGCGGCGACCACGCAGTAGTTCATCGTCGAGAGCATCACCGACTCGGTGAACAGCCCGACGACGGCCGTGGCCGGGCCGATCTGCACGGTGTTCAGCCGGCCGCCGGCCCGCTGGATGCGCTCGGCCATCGCGCCGAGGTACTGCTCCGGGGTGAGCACCGGGCCATCGTCGCACGGCCGGGCGTCAGGCCGTCGTCAGCCAGCGGTTTTCACACATGCTTCGTGGTTGACTGTCGGCGCTATGCGACGACTCGTACTTCTCGCGCCCGCCGTGGCCCTGCTGGCCGGCTGTAGCGCCACCATCGTGACCGGCACCGCGACGCCCAGCACGCCGACGGCGGCCGCGAACTCGAGCAACGCCGGCGGCCTGCCCCCGGACCCCGAACCGGGCGCGACGGAGGACTGCCCGTACCTCGGCAGCGAGTTCGTGGCCGAGTCGAACGGCCAGCACGTCTCGAAGGTGCGCGTGTCCGCCGACCAGCCGCACCCGGCGTGCTTCTTCTATCGCCCGGACGGGAAGGTCCAGCTCACCGTCCGGGTGTACGTCGGGGACGCGAAGACGGCGACGGCGCTGGTCAACAAGGCGGCGCCGGTCGACTCGTCCAACCCGGCGAGCGACCCGTCCGGCTGGAAGGGGGGCTATTTGTCCACCGACGACGGCGCCGTCTACGCGGTCGCGAAGGGGTCCGCGGCGGTCATCGCGTCGACCAATCAGAAGCAGAGCGTGAAGGCACGCACAGTGGTCAAGAAGACTATCTCCGCCCTGAAGCTCTAGGTAGCGACCTCCACACGGGTGAGTGATGTTGATCTTGTATTACCCTGTGCGTCACGCGCAGGCTTCGTGGACTCGCGCACCGCAGCCACCGGGGACCCCCACCCCGGGGCGGGGCACCAACTCTGCAAGGACAAAGGACAAGATTCGTGGCTGACACCCTCAAGGAAATCCTGCTCGACTCCAGCCGTCGCCCGGCTGTCGTTTCCGACTTCGAGACCCTCGTGGACGCCGAGGTCTCGGACAAGGGCGGCGTTTCGGGTGCCGTCGTCAAGACCGGCTTCGCCGCGGTCAAGAAGATCAAGCCGGGCATCATCCCCTCGGCCGTCGACACGCTGCTGCCGGACTTCGCCACCGCGCTCGAGCCGTTCTACGGCGACTACCGCGCCAAGGGCGGCAACGACTTCGGCGCCTACCTGACCAGCCGCTCGGACGAGGCTTCCGACGCGCTGCTGAGCGTCACCGACTCGCGTGCGGAGAAGAGCAGCCGCGACAGCATCAAGAAGGTCTACTCGAAGCTGCGCCCGAACGGCAAGAAGAACGTCGAAGAGGCGCTGCCGCGTCTCGGCCAGCTGATCGACAAGCACGCCGCTGCCGTCTGATCGGTTCCCAGGCACGACTGAAGAGGCCCCCGGCTGCACCCCCGGGGGCCTCTTCGCGTCTGGTTCAGTTCTTCTTCTCGGCGGGCGCCGCGGACGGCGCCTTGCCGTTCGCCTGCGGGGCCGGCTTCGCCGCTTCGGCGGGCTTCGGCGCAGGCGGGGTGGCCTTCGGCGGCGCGGGCGCGACCGGCGGCTCCTGCTTCGAGCGCAGGGCGTAGGCGGCACCGGCGCCGACCACGACCAGGCCCAGCAGCCACGGCCACTTGCGGCGGCTGCGGGTGCCCTTGGCGGCCGACTTGGCCTCGGACAGAGCGGCGTAGAAGTCCTTCTTCGCCGCCTTGAAGTCCTTCTTGCCGCGGCGCTTCGACTCGCCGGCCGCCTTCGCGGCCTTGATGGCGGCCTTCTTCGCCTTGCGACCCGGCTTGCGCAGCTCGGACAGGCGCGCGAGCGCCTCCTGGCGAGCGGCCTTCGAGCTCTTCTTGAGCTCCTTGCGGGTCAGTTCCGTCTTCTTCGCGAGCTTCTTCTGCGCGCGCCGCCCCTGCTTGACACCCTCGGTGACGAGTTTGTCGGCGGTCTCGACGGCCTGGGCTGTCGCCCGGGACATGGGCTTCACCTCATCATTCGTTTTGACACTGCTCTGTTACCCGTAACCTATCGTGCCCCTTTTCCGCGCCGCCCGCCCGCAGATGGCACGATGGCTCCCGTGAAAGCTACGCTGCACACCAACCAGGGTGACATCCACCTCAACCTGCTCCCCGACCACGCGCCGAAGACGGTCGCGAACTTCGTCGGGCTGGCGGAAGGCACCAAGGAGTACACCCAGCCCAACGCGGCGGGCACGAACTCCGGGCCCTTCTACGACGGTTCGATCTTCCACCGGGTGATCGACGGCTTCATGCTGCAGGGCGGCGACCCGACCGGCACCGGCCGCGGCGGCCCCGGCTACAAGTTCGGCGACGAATTCCACCCGGAGCTGCAGTTCAGCAAGCCGTACCTGCTGGCCATGGCCAACGCCGGGCCCGGCACGAACGGCTCGCAGTTCTTCATCACCGTCGCGCCGACCACCCACCTGAACTTCCGCCACACGATCTTCGGCGAGGTGGCCGACCAGGAGTCGCGCAACGTCGTCGACGCGATCGCCCGGACGGCGACCGGCCCGGCGGACCGCCCGCTGACCGACATCGTGATCGAAAAGGTCAGCATCGAGCACTGACGGTTTCTTCGCGGCGGTTTCGGTAGGTTGGTGACATCGTGAACCAACCGCCGAACCCCGCCGCCGAACAAGCCGCGCTGCCCGGGTGCTGGTGGCACCCCAACCGCCCGACCGGACTGAGCTGTTCCCGGTGCGGGCGTCCGGCGTGCCCGGATTGCCTCCGCGAAGCCCCCGTCGGCTTCCAGTGCACCGACTGCGTCCACACCGGCAACCAGCAGCAGCGCCGTCAGCACCGCGGCTACCAGGAGGCCGGGTTCGGCCAGCGCACCGTCTTCGGCGCGCGGCTTTCGCAGTCGGTGCTCGTCACCCAGGTCATCCTCGCGGTGAACGTCCTGGTCTTCCTGGCCACGGTGGTCCAGGCGAAGAGCCTCGACGACAACGACCTGTCGTCGCTCTTCCAGCACGGCGCCCTCTACGGCGACGCGACCATGGGCCACGGCGAGTGGTGGCGCGTCCTGACCAACGGGTTCCTGCACTACGGGCCGATCCACATCGCGGTCAACATGTTCTCGCTGTGGATGATGGGCCGGTCGCTCGAGCAGGTGACCGGCCGCGGCCGCTACCTCGCGCTTTACTTCGTTTCCATGCTCGGCGCGTCCACGGCGGTGCTGCTGTTCGGCGACCCGGCCGGCTTCCCCGGCACGGCGGGCGCGTCCGGCGCGCTGTTCGGCCTGATGGGCGCGTACGGCGTCACGGTGGTGAAGCTGCGCCTGAACCCCACGGGCCTGATCATCACGCTCGCGCTGAACGCGTTCATCACCTTCGGCATCCCGGGCATCTCGATCTTCGGGCACCTCGGCGGGCTGGTGACCGGCGCGCTGGTCACCGTCGCGCTGCTCTACGCGCCGCAGGTCAAGCAGGCGCAGTGGCAGGCGATCGGCATCGGGATCATCGTCGTCGCGCTGCTCGGCCTGCTGGTCTACCGCGGTGCGCAGGCGGCCCCCACGACCTGTGACTTCGTCCAATACCGCGAGGGCCTCTACTACACCTGCCGTTAGCTGCGCAGCGTGCTGAGGACGTCCAGGACGTCCCGCGGGTCTTCGCCGAGGTCGAGCCACCCGAAGACGTACAGCTGCTCGTCGTGCTCGACTTCGAGCGTGACACCGTCGCGGCCCATCCGCCGGGTGGTGCGGAGCCGGGTGCGCGTCTGCGCCCACGGCAGCCGGTGCGTGCCGCCGAGCGTCCGGGCCACCAGGCCTTCGGCGTCGGCGGCCAGCCGGGGCCGGACCAGGGTGGCGTGCGCGGCGAACGCGCCGACGGCGACGGCCGCCAGCGCGAACAGCACCAGCCCGCCGCGGTCGCCCGTCAGCGCGTCGGTCACCACGCCGGCCAGCAGCAAGGCGGTGACCACCCAGGCCGATACCACAACGGCCTGACGGGGCGCCCAGGAGGTGGGGTAGTTATCCACAGGGGTTATCCACACTGGGGATGAGTCACACCGCTGTAATTCGACGTCAAGCCGCCGATCGGAGTAATAATCAGCGCCAGCGCATGGTCATGAGCAGACCCGCGATCATCAGCGCGAACCCGCCGGCGAAGTTCCAGTTGCCCAGGTCGGCCATCCAGGAGATCTTGTCCCCGGCGATGTAGTTGACCAGCAGCCAGACCAGGCCCAGGATCATCAACCCGAACATCGGGATCTTCCAGGCGAGGCCGGTGGGGCCGGCGGCCCGCACCTTCACCGGCGTGCGCCGGTCGGCGGGCGGGGTGTACGCCGTCTTCTTGCGGACCTTGGACTTGGGCATCGTGTGTTCCTCGCGGTGCTCTTCGGGCTCGTCTGGTGGCGACGTCCCGCTGAGGGTGCGCAACCGGCGCCACGTGCACACGTTAACGTAAACGACCGCAGGAAAGCAGCGGCCAGGAGTGGTCGGATTTCCCGGACCGTGACAACGGCGTCACCCAGGGTTCGACGCGGCTTGAGAGGAGCTTGCGTGGCTACGCGCGAAGGACCGGACGACGACCGGCGCAGACACCCCGGACACGGTCAACCCACGCCCCAACGCCGTCCCGCCACGCCGCCGCGCGGCCAGGTGCCGCCCCGGCCGCCCCAGCGCGGTCCCCAAGGCCAGCCGCCCCGGCGGCCGCAGGGCCCGCCGCCCCGCCGCTACACCAGCCCGCCCCCGCCGCCCGGCGCCAACGACGAGACGATCGTCTTCGCCCCGGTTGGGAAGGGCGGCGCCGCGACCAAGGAGAAGCCCGCCGCGGCCCCGCTCGGCAAGGGTGGCGTCGCGATCCGGACCGCCGGCGAAGTCCTCATCACGCTGGGCCTGGTCGTGCTGCTGTTCATGGTCTACGAGCTGTACGTGACCGACCTGTTCTCGGCGGGCAAGCAGTCCGAGGCGAGCGACCAGCTCGACGGCGAGTGGGCGCACGACCGCACGTTGCACCCCGAGCTGATCGACGGCAAGGCGTTCGCCCGCATCCACATCCCCAGCTTCGGCGTCGACTACAACTTCACCATCCAGGAGGGCACCGACGACGCCGCCCTCGAAGTCGGCCCCGGCCACTACAAGGGCACGGCGCTGCCCGGCGAGCCCGGCAACTTCGCCGTGGCCGGCCACCGCGTCGGCAAGGGCGCCCCGTTCAACGACCTGGACAACCTCTCCTCCTGTGACCAGATCGTGATCGAGACCTCCACCGACTTCTACATCTACAAGGTCCTGCCCTACGACGACGAGATGAAGGACTGGGCCGGCGGCAAGGGCGCCGACCCCAAGTGCAAGGGCGTCTCGACCCTGCGCGACGGAGGTGCCGAAGACGGCGGCGCGTACAGCGAGACGTTCGGCCGCAAGGTCGTGCTGCCCAGCCAGGGCACCGCGGTGAACCCGGTGCCGTACAAGGGCGCCGACGTGCTCCCGAAGGCCCAGCAGGCCGCGCTCCTCACGCTCACCACCTGCCACCCCCAGTTCTCCGCCCGCGAGCGGCTCATCATCACCTCGGTGCTGACCCAGCAGGTGCCGAAGAACCAGGTCA
Source organism: Amycolatopsis sp. NPDC003731 (assembly GCF_053586895.1). Lineage (NCBI taxonomy): Bacteria > Bacillati > Actinomycetota > Actinomycetes > Pseudonocardiales > Pseudonocardiaceae > Amycolatopsis > Amycolatopsis sp. NPDC003731. The sequence goes on from NZ_JBSFNC010000002.1 coordinate 127,627, forward strand.
AGGACTACGGCGACCTGCTCTCGAAGATCGGGGAGGCCTGATGTACGCCTGGATCTGGCGGAAGCTGCCGGGCCCGTTCGCGGCGAAGCTGACGCTCGCGGTCGTGCTGGTGCTCGGCGTGATCGCGCTGCTGATGTTCGTGGTGTTCCCGTGGCTGGAGCCGCGGCTGTGGTTCAACGAGGTCGCGGTCAACTGAGCCGGAACCCGCCGGGCGGGCGATCCGTTGCCCTTCTCGGGAGAGGGGCCGCGATGAGGACACGTCAGAAGGACCGCCACAACCCGCCGCCGGAAGACTTGTGGAACGAGGTCGGGCCGCGGCTGTGGATGGGCGGGCACATCCGGGTCGGCGCCGACGGCGAGGAGCCGGTCGTCGTCCGGCGCGAGTTCGACCTCGTGCTGAGCCTGTACCAGCGCGAGGGCCACGGACCGGCGCCCGGCATCGAACACCACTTCGCCGAGATGCCGGACGGGCCGCTGACCGAGGCGCAGCTCGCCGACGTCGAACGGTTCGCGGCACTGGCGGCCGAGGCGGTCCGCGCCGGCCGGCTGACGCTGGTGCGCTGCCACGCCGGGCTCAACCGGTCCGGGCTGGTCGTCGCCCAGGCGCTCGTCGAGCTCGGTCTCGGGGTCCCGGCGGCGATCGAGCGGGTCCGGCAGCGGCGCTCGCCGTCGGCGTTGAGCAACCGGCTCTTCGTGCAGTACCTCGAGAGCGGGCTGCCGACCGCGCGCCTGCTCGCCGGGCTGGACGCTTGAGGTTCGGCGTCTGGTCGCCGAGCACCACTTCCTGCCCTACGGTGTCTGCCCGTCCGCGATCACCCTCGCCGCGCACGTGCCCTGCCGGGCTGGGTCGGCGACGCGGCCCACTGCGTCCGGACGCTGGAAACTCCGGCGCACCCGCGTCTCCCACGTGCTGATGCTCGGGGAAGCGCCGGATACGCCGGAGGGCGCCTCTAGCAGTCCCGCAGTTCCGGGCTCTGGTTGAGCAGCTGGCCGCGCGGGGAGACGAACGCGCGGTAGCGGGCACCGTCCACTTCGGACTGGCGGAACACGGCGACCCGGTGGCAGTTCTGGAACGCCAGCTTGACGCCGAAGTGGCGCTCGAGGCCGCCGCGGATGGCGTCGGAGGCCAGGGCGCGCAGCAGCTGCCCGCGGGCGGCCTCGCTCGGCGGCGGTGTCTCGTTGTCGGCGAAACCGTCCGCCGCGCCCTCGGCGTCGGCGATGACGCCGGTGATGACCTCCCAGGCGTACGGCAGGGATTCCTTGACGCAGGTGACGAACTCGGCGTCGGTGACCTCCCCGCGCTCGGCCTTCTCCAGCAACGCGGGTGACACGTCCAGGGACATCGAACCTCCAGTTTGAGCAGGGCCACCCTCTTGGCTACCGGCCGGGTGGCCCGGCCACAAGAGAAAACGATGATCATCACCACTTTGGCGGAAGGCTCACTCCCAGCGGAACAACCGGGCCGCCAGCGCCGTCCCGAGCACCGCGAAAGCGGCGAGTGCGGCCAGCTGCAGCGGCTGCACGCCGGTGCCGACCCAGGCGTCCTGCAGCGGCTGCGAGCCCGGCGGCACGTAATCGCCGATCCGCTGCAGCACGACCGGCATCAGCGGCCGCGGCAGGTACACGCCGCCGAAGAACATGATCGGGATGAACAGGATCATCGCCAGCGCCCCGGCGCTCTTGGCCGTGCTCGCGATCGACGCCGTGATCAGGCCGAGCGAGAACGTCGAGACCACGCCGAGCAACAGCGTCAGCAGGAACACCAGCGGGTGCTTCGGCAGCGGGACGTCGTAAGCGATGTCGGCCGCGCCGAGCAGGAGCGCGATGCCGGCCAACGCCACCGCGACGTGGATCGCCAGCTGCGCCACCAGCAGGTTCGCCGGGTGCACCGGGGTCGTCGCCAGCCGGCGCAGCACGCCCTGCTCGCGGTAGGTCGCGACGGCGGCGGGGATCGACTGCAGCGCCAGCATCGCCAGGGCGATCACCACCAGCGACGGCACCCACGCGTCGATGAACCGGTACCCGCCCGCCTTCTCGCTGGGCTCGGTCATACCCGGGATCGCGCCGATCGCGAGCAGCAGGACCGTCGGCAGCAGGACGCCGGCGATCGCCATGAACGGCGACCGGAGGAAGACCTTCGCCTCGGTCGCGGTGATCTTGGTGAAGGTGCTCATCGGGCGCTCCTGGTCAGCGAGACGAACGCATCGTCCAAAGTGGAGGCTCCGGCCGTGGCGCGGAGCTCGGTCGGGGTGCCGGTGGCGACCACGCGCCCGGCGTCGAAGATCGCCACGCGGTCGCAGAGCCGCTCGGCTTCGTCCATGAAGTGGGTGACGAGCAGGACCGTGACGCCGGCGGCGCGCACGCCTTCGACGAGCTGCCACGTTTCGCGGCGGGCGTGCGGGTCGAGCCCGGTGGTCAGCTCGTCGAGGATCGCCAGCTCCGGCTGTCCCACCAGGGCCAAGGCGATCGAGACGCGCTGCTTCTGACCGCCGGACAGCTTCCCGAAGTAGCTCCGGGCGTGGTCGCGGAGGCCGAGCTGGTCGAGCAGCACGTCGATGTCGGCCGGCTCGGGGTAGAAGGACGCGAACAGCTCCAGGGCTTCCCGCACCCGCAGCTTCGCGGGCAGCCGGCTTTCCTGCAGCTGGACGCCGACGCGGCGGGTGAGGGCGAGGTGGTCGGTCGCCGGGTCGAGGCCGAGCACGGAGATCGTGCCGCCGTCGGCCCGGCGGAGACCCTGGAGGCATTCGACGGTGGTGGTCTTCCCGGCGCCGTTCGTGCCGAGGATGCCGAAGATTTCGCCGCGCTCGACGGTGAACGAAACGCCGTCGACCGCGACCCGGGTGCCGTAGCGCTTGCGGAGATCGGTGACTTCGATGAGTGGCATGGCTCCGAAACTACGAACCGGGAGCCGTCGGGGTAATGACGCTGAATCCCCAGCTCAGGTAGCGTTTTGCTGAAGCGGGGGTGGGGCTGGGCCCACCCCTTTCGGGGGGCTTCGGGCAGTGCGGTGCGCGGGCGGTCCGGCCAGGATCTCCAGGGGAAGGAGGTGCCGGATGACGTACCTGCGCGCGATCGGCCGGGCGTTCGCGCTGGCGGCGTTCTCGTTGCTCAGCTGGGTCGACGTGCTCGTCCAGCTGGTCGCGTTCGTGCTGCTCTGCGGCGGGCTCGTCTTCTTCCTGGGCCCCGCGGTCGAATGGTCCCGCGGCCGGTCGGCGGTGGTGCGGACGCTGGCCGCGCGCTGGTGCGGCGTCGAAGTTGCGGCGCCGTACCGGCCCGAGCCGCCGGAGCCGGTGCGCGAGCGCGACGGCTGGTACCGCGAGGGCAACCAGCTCTACAAGCGGGCGTTCTGGATCCGCTGGCAGCACCGCCTCACCTGGGCGCTGGAGGACCCGGCGGCGCAGCGCGAATTCAGCTGGCAGCTGGTGAACCCCCTCGTCACGCTGCTGCTGCCGGTGGCCGTCCTGCTCGGCGGGCCGCGGGTGCTGCGCGGCTACGGCCGCTGGACGCGCTGGTGGCTCGGGCCGCGCCCGCCCGCCGAGTCACGCAAGAGCCGGCCGCACCGGCACCTCGAAGCGCTGGGCCACCAGTTCGGCATCCTCGCGCTTTCGGTGGTGCAGCTGGCCTTTTCGGTGGTCCAGCTGGTGGTCGTGGCCTTCGCCACGCCACTGGCACCCCCGGTCGTGCTGTGGAGCCGCTCGATCACCGACACGCTGCGCCGCGAAACCGAAAACTGGACCGGGGTGCGGATCTCGCGGCCGTACCAGCCGGCGCCCGGGTTGCCGCTGCCCCGCCCCGACGGGCTCTACCAAGTCGGCCGGCAGCTGTACGACGAACTGCTCTGGCCGCTCCAGAACGCCCGCACGAAGTGGATCCTGGGCGACCGGGCCACCTGGCGGGACATGGCCGGCGGCGCACTGAGCTCCCTCGTGTCGCTCGCTTGCTCGTTACCGGCGCTCGTCTTGTTCGGCTGGGGCATGACCGGTATCTGGCTGCTCTGGGTGTGGCGGCCGTTCGTGTCGTCCCGGGTCCAGTGGTCCCCGCTGCCCGAGGTGTCGACGCACCTCGGTGCGCTCGCGCAGACGCCGTTGATCCTGCTGGCGCTGGTCATCGCCGTGGCGCCGGCGCCGTGGCTCGCCCGGCAGCAGGCCCGCTTCGCGCGGGTGTGGTTCGGGCCGACCGAGTCCTCCCGGCTGGCCCAGCGCGTCGAACGGCTCGAGCGGACGCGTTCCGACGTCACGGTCACGCAAGCGGCGGAACTGCGCCGGATCGAGCGCGACCTGCACGACGGCATCCAGTCGCGACTGGTCGCCATGGGCATGAAGCTGGGCGCGGTCGAGGCTTTGGTGGACACCGACCCGGAGGCGGCGAAACGGCTGACGGCGGAACTGCGCGCGGCGTCGTCCGAGGCGCTCACCGAGCTGCGGGCGCTGATCCGCGGCATCCACCCACCGGTGCTGTCCGAACGCGGGCTGCTGGACGCCGTCCGCGCGCTGGCGCTGGACAGCCCACTGAAGGCGCAGGTCACCGGCTCGCTGCCGGGCCGCGCCGAGGAACCGGTGGAGTCGTGCGTGTACTTCGCGGTGTCCGAACTGCTCGGCAACGCGGCGAAGCACGGCGCCAAGCGGGTGACGATCGAGGTGGGGGTCGCCGACGCGCTGCTGACGGTCGTGGTGACCGACGACGGCCCGGGCGGCGCGAGCCCGGCCCGCGGTTCGGGACTGCGCGGAATCGAGCGCCGGTTGGGCGGCTTCGACGGTAGGTTGACGCTGACCAGCCCGATCGGCGGCCCGACGAAGGCGACCTTGGAGATCCTGTGTCAGCTCGACCAAGAACCCTCGTCGCCGAAGACCAGTACCTCCTCCGAGACGGCCTGACGCATCTGCTGACCGCACACGGCTTCGACGTCGTCGCGGCGGTCGCCACCGGCCCGGAACTCGTGGCGGCGCTGCGTGAACACCGGCCCGAGGTGTCCATTGTGGACGTGAGGATGCCGCCGACGAACACCGACGAGGGTCTGCAGGCCGCGCTGTCCGCCCGCCGCGAGGTGCCCGGCCTGCCGATCCTGGTGCTGTCGCAGCACGTCGAGCAGCTGTACGCGCGCGAACTGCTGGCCGACGGCACCGGTGCGATCGGCTACCTGCTGAAGGACCGCGTGTTCAACGCGGAGCAGTTCATCGACGCCGTCCGCCGGGTCGCGGCGGGCGGCACCGTGATGGACCCCGAGGTGATCGCGAAACTGGTGGCGGGCAACGCCTCCGACCCACTGGCGGCGCTGACCCCGCGCGAGCGCGAAGTCCTGTCGCTGATGGCGGAAGGCTGCTCCAACGCGGCGATCGCCTCCCGCCTGCACTTCAGCGAAGGAGCGGTCGGCAAGCACACGGCCAACATCTTCGCGAAGCTGGACATCACCGCTTCGGACGACACGAACCGCCGGGTGCTCGCCGTCCTGGCGTACCTGGGTTCCTAGCCGCGCGAGATCCGGGTCATCTCGTCGCGCTCGACGACCTTGACCCGGTCGCGACCCGCCGCCGAACCCAGCGCCTTCTCGTGCGCGTCGAGCCGGCCCCAGCCGTCCCAGTTCGTGAACGGGATGCCGCGCGTCTCGAGGAAGTCGAGGATCGCGTCCGATGAGTCGAACTTCGGGGTGGCGAGAGTGTCCGCGTCCGCCAGGAGGCTGGCGATCGTCTCGGCCGCGTCACCCTTCGTGTGGCCGATCAGGCCGACCGGGCCGCGCTTGATCCAGCCCGTCACGTACACGCCCGGCAACTGGTTCTCGTCGAGGTCCAGCACGCGCCCGGCCTGGTTCGGCACCACGCCGGCGACGTGGTCGAAGGGCAGTTCGGGCAGGTGCGACGACAGGTAGCCGACCGCGCGGTACACCGCCTGGACGTCCCAGTCGTGGAACTCGCCGGTGCCGCGGACGTTCCCGTCGCCGGTCAGCTCGGTCCGTTCGGTGCGCAGGCCCGTCACCTTGCCGTCCTCGCCGAGGACCTCGGCGGGCGAGTGGAAGAAGTGCAGGTGCAGCCGGCGCTGCCGGGTGCCCGGCTCGCGGATGGCCCACTCCTGCAGCGTCTTCACGACCATGTCGATCTGCTTGGACGCGCGCAGGGCCGCGATGCTGCCCTCGTCGAACTCGATGTCCTCGGGGTGGACGATGACCTCGACGTTCGGCGAGTGGTCCAGTTCCCGCAGCTCCAGCGGCGTGAACTTCGCCTGCGCCGGGCCGCGGCGGCCGAACACGTGCACGTCGGTCACCGGGCTGGCCTTGAGGCCCTGGTAGACGTTGTCCGGGATGTCGGTGGTCAGCAGCTCGTCGGCCGTCTTCGCCAGCACCCGCGCCACGTCCAGCGCGACGTTCCCGACGCCGAGGACGGCGACCGAGGACGCGGTCAGCGGCCAGGTGCGGGGGACGTCGGGGTGGCCGTCGTACCAGGAGACGAAGTCGGCGGCGCCGTAGCTGCCGTCGAGGTCGATGCCCGGGATGTCGAGCGCGCGGTCGGCGGACGCGCCGGTGGAGAAGATCACCGCGTCGTAGAACTCGCGCAGCTCGTCGAGCTTGATGTCGGTGCCGTAGTCGATGTTGCCCAGCAGCCGGATGTTCGGCTTCGAGAGCACCTTCTCGAGCGCCGTCACGATGCCCTTGATGCGCGGGTGGTCGGGCGCGACGCCGTAGCGGATCAGCCCGAACGGCGCGGGCATCCGCTCGAACAGGTCGATCTGCACGTCGGCGTCGGACTTGTCGAGGATGTCGGCGGCGTAGATGCCGGCGGGACCGGCACCGACCACGGCTACACGAAGAGAACGGCTCACCCGACCCACGGTAAGTTAGGATTACCTAACCTGAAATGTGATTTGGCGTACGGTCCACGGACTGGGAGCCGGTAAGCTCGGTACATGCGCGTTCTCGTCGTCGACAACTACGACAGCTTCGTCTACAACCTGGTCCAGTACCTGGCCCAGCTCGGCGCCGACTGCACGGTCTGGCGCAACGACGTCGTGGCCCTCGACCGCGTGCCGGAGTTCGACGCCGTGCTCGTCTCGCCCGGCCCCGGCACCCCCGAACGCGCCGGCCAGAGCATGGACGTCATCCGCAAGTGCGCCGAAACACGCACGCCGATGCTCGGCGTCTGCCTCGGCCACCAGGCCCTCGGCGTCGTGTACGGCGCGACCGTCGACCGCGCGCCCGAGCTGCTGCACGGCAAGACGAGCCAGGTCCGCCACACCGGCGCCGGCATCCTCGAGGACCTGCCGGAGGAGTTCACGGCCACCCGGTACCACTCGCTGACCGTGCTCCCGGACACGATCTCCGACGCCGTTTTCGAGATCACCGGGCGCACCGAGTCCGGCATCGTGATGGGCATGCGCCACCGCGAGCTGCCCCTCGAAGGCGTCCAGTTCCACCCGGAGTCCGTGCTCACCGAAGGCGGCCACCGGATGCTCGCGAACTGGCTGGCCACCGCGGGCCACCCCGTGGATCCGGCCCGCGTGAACGAGCTCGAGCGGGCGACCAAGGCGCTCCAGAAGGCCGCTGTTGCGTGATCCGGCTCGAGGGGGTCGGCAAGCGGTACGGGCGCGGTGACTTCGTCCTGCGCGACGTCGATCTGACCGTCGAGCCCGGGCACGTCGTCGGCATCCTCGGCAGCAACGGCTCCGGGAAGTCGACGCTGCTGCGGATCATGGCCGGCGTCTCGCACGCGACCACCGGAACGCTCACCGGCACCCCGCGGATCGGCTACCTGCCGGACCGCTTCCCGGCGGGCCAGCGCATGGGCGCCCGCGCCTACCTGCGGCACATGGCGCGCATCCACGGCCTCACCGATCTCTCGACGATCGACCCGCTGCTCGAACGCCTCGACCTCGTCGGCGGCCCGACGGCACCGCTGCGCACCCTGTCCAAGGGCAACGCGCAGAAGGTCGGGCTCGCCCAGGCGGTGATGGTCCGGCCCGACCTGCTGATCCTCGACGAACCGTGGTCCGGTCTCGACGTCGGGACGCACACGATCCTCGGCGAGCTCGTCGCCGAGACGCGGGCGCGCGGGGCGAGCGTCGTGTTCACCGACCACCGGCCGCAGGTGGTGCACGACCACGCCGACGTCGTCCACCTGATGCGGGAAGGCCGGCTCACCGCGGAAAGCGCGGAGCCGACCACCCGGATCGTGCTGCGCGGCGGCGACACCGGCTGGGCCGACGAGCCGGGCGTGCGGCACGCCGTCGCCGAAGGGTCCCAGGTGGTGCTGACGGTCGAGGTCGCCCGCGTCGACGCGGTCTTGAAGCGTGCCCTCGAAGCCGGCTGGTCGGTGCGGGAGGTGGCGCCGTGCTCGCCCTGACCCGCTACCACCTGGCGCTGCTCGGCCATTCGCAGCGGTACCTGCCGGCGTTGCTGGCCTACCTCGCGCTGTGCGTGATCCTCTACGCCGACCCGCATTCCCCACCCCTGCCGCTGTTCGGCATCAGCGCCGGCGGCCTGCTGGTCGTCTCGTGCTGGCTGACGATCGCCCTGCTGGACATCGAAGATCCGGTGCAGCGCCTGGTGACCTTGAGCCACGCCCGGCAATGGCGTCGGATGATCACCGGCGCGATCTTGACGGTGCTGGCCTGTTCGCTGGTCCTCACCGCGATCACCGAGGTGTGGTCGGCGGTCAAGTCGTTCAAGGTCCAGCCGGCGGCGCTCGGCATCGGGTTGCTCGCGCACCTCGCGTGCACGCTGCTCGGCATCGCGATCGCCCTCCCGTGCTCGCGGCTGCTGGTCCACCGCATCGGCTGGACGGTCCTGGCGGCGGTGATCACCCTCGTCGTCGTCCTGCTGGCGAAGATTCCCTTGGTCCACCCCCTCCTGCACGCCCTCACCGACGACGAACCGGTCGGCGGCCCGCTGGTGCTGGCCCTGGTGACGTCGGTGGCGATGCTGGCCGCCAGCTTCTACGCCGTTTCGGAACTCGTGCGCCGCCGCTCCTGACTGCAATTTGCCATCTTCAATTTCCGGCCCGGGCTTCCAGCCGGACCGCGGGGCGGACTAAGGTTCGGGGCCTCCGGTTCCGGGCGAAGGGAGATCGGGTGACGGCTGGGATCGTCGCGATCACCGTGCCAAACTCCGACGGCGAGCTTCCGGAGCTCGCCGCCTGGCTGCGTGGCGAAGACGAACTCCGCGGCCGCGTCCAGGTATTCGACGCCGTCGTGGTCGGGGTTTCGAGTTCCTCCGCCGGTGTTTTCTGCCGTTCGCTGTTCGCGTGGCTGACCCGGGGGCGCGAAGGCCGCGTCTCGCTGAAGGTCAAACGCTCGGGCGCCGCCGAGGAACTCGAGCTCGACTTCGGGGCCGCGAGCGACGCCGATCAGGTTCTCGGTGCCGTACAAGGATTTCTCGATAAGCCCTGACAACGAAAGAGGCCCGCACGGCGAACCGTGCGGGCCTCCTTCATCTCTGGCTAATTCGTCGGTCTGGTATTCGAAGTGGTGGGGAACGGGAACCCGCTGCCTTCGGACACGTTGACCGTGACGTTCTGGTCCTTGCTGATCTGCGAGCCCGGACTCGGGTTCTGCCCCGTGATCGTGCCCTCCGGCGCGTTGCTGTTCTTGTCGGACTTCTGGTTCAGCTTGCCGGTCCAGCCCATGCTCGACAGCTTGTCCTGCGCCTCGTCGACGGTCATCCCGACCAGGCTGGGCATCTGGATCTGGCTCGAGCTGTCCGGCCCGGTCGACACGGTCAGGGTGATCTGGCTGCCCACCGCCACCTGGCCGCCGTTCGGGTTCTGGGTGATGACCGTGTCCTTCGGGACCGTGTCCGAAGCCTGGTCGACCCGCCTCGTCGTGAAGCCCTGGCCCTCCAGCGCCGACTTGGCCTGCGAGTACGGCTTGCCGGTGAAGTCGGTGACCGCCTTGAGCTGCTTCGACTTGCCGATCGTGATCTTCACGCTGCTGCCCTGGGCGACCTCGGAAGCCGCGGACGGCGTCTGCGACTGCACCAGGCCGACCTGGTTCTGGTCGGTGACCTCGGTTTCCCCGACGCTCGGGTCGAGGGTCAGCTTCGCTTCGGTCAGCAGCTTCTCGGCGTCCTCGCGCGTCTTGCCCTTGAGGTCCGGCACGCTGGCCTTGCCCGGTGCGACGCCGACGTACAGCGTGATCTTCGTGTTCGTCGCGACCGAGACCCCGGCCGACGGGTCGGACTTGATGACCTTGTTGATGTCGTCCTGGGTGCACTCCGGGTTGCCGTCGGTCGGCGTGACCCCGCAGGTGATTTGCTTCTGCTCGATCGTGCCGTCGAAGCCCTTGCTCTTCAACGTCTCCCGGGCCTGGGGCACCGTCTGGTGCGTCACGTCCGGGATCGCGACGGTGCCGCCGTCGTTGCTCTTGAACGCGTTCGACAGCCACATGATCAGCAGCACCGAGCCCAGCACGAAAATCGCCGCGAAGACGGCGATGAGCGTGCGGCGACGGCGCTTGGCCTTCGGGTCTTCGTCGTCCGGCTCGGGGTACTCGTCGTAGCGCTGCGGCTGCCGCCGGTCGGCGTTCATCACCTGCGTGCGCTCGTCCTCGGACATCACCATCGGCGCCACCGGGCGCTGGCCCGAGAGCGTGCGCACCAGGTCCGAGCGCATCTCCGCCGCCGACTGGTAGCGGTTCGCCGGGCCCTTGGCCAGCGCCTTGAGCACGACCGCGTCGAGCTCCGGGGCCACCGCCGGGTTCACCGACGACGGCGGGTTCGGGTCTTCCCGGACGTGCTGGTACGCCACCGCGACCGGGGAGTCACCGGTGAACGGCGGCTCGCCGGTGATCAGTTCGTACAGCACGCAGCCGGCCGCGTAGACGTCGGAGCGGGCGTCGACCGACTCGCCGCGAGCCTGCTCCGGCGAGAGGTACTGGGCCGTGCCGATCACCGCGGCCGTCTGGGTCATGGCGGACTGGCCGTCGTGCATCGCGCGCGCGATGCCGAAGTCCATCACCTTGACCGCGCCGTTCTTCGTGATCATCACGTTGGCCGGCTTGACGTCGCGGTGCACGATGCCGTGGCGGTGCGAGAAGTCCAGCGCCGCGCAGACGTCGGCCATGACCTCCATCGCCCGCTTCTGCGACATCGGGCCTTCGGTCTTGACGATGTCGCGCAGCGTCCGGCCTTCGACGTACTCCATGACGATGTACGGCAGCGGCCCGAACTCGGTGTTCGCCTCGCCCGTGTCGTAAACCGCGACGATCGCCGGGTGGTTCAGCGCGGCGGCGTTCTGCGCTTCGCGGCGGAAGCGCTCCTGGAACTGCGGGTCCCTGGCGAGGTCGGCACGGAGGATCTTGATCGCGACTTCCCGGCCGAGACGCACGTCGTGGCCGTGATGGACCTCGGACATGCCTCCGTAGCCGAGCGTTTCGCCCAGCTCGTACCGGTTGGAGAGCAGTCTGGGTGTGCTCATCTCTGGGTGCCGTTCCATTCCGTCCAAGGTGTGGTCATGATGCCTTGCCGGCCATCGTCGGTCGTGCCGGGAGTGCCCGCCGGGTAGCCGGACTGCTCCGCGGGCACCTGTCTGCCCGGGAACACCTGGCTCTGCGGCTGGCCGGTGTGCGGCGGCGAGCTGTTGCCGGCACCCAGCATCTTCGCCACCAGCACGATGCCCGCCACCAGGACAACGAGCAGGATCGCGGCGAGAAGCGCCCACCAGCCCCACTGCGTCTTCTTCCGCGCGGCCGGCAGCATGACCTGCCGCGGAGCGGGGCGGGACGGCGGGCCGATGGCGATCATCGGGTTCATCGCGGGCGACGGCGGGCCGCCCGGCATCGGCTGCTGCGGGGGCAGCTGCTGCGGCGGGATCGGCACCGGCATCGACGGGGGTGGTGGCGGCTGCTGCACCTGCTGCGGCACCACCGGCTGCTGGCCCGTCGTGTAGGTGGCGTTGACCAGCCCGGACGGCGTCGGCAGCGGCAGCCCGGAGCGGACCGCGGCGACGGCGGAGGCGAACTCGCCGCCGTTGTTGTAGCGCTGCCGCGGATCCTTGACCAGGGTCGCCTCGATCACCGCGCGCGCCGCGGGCGGCACGTCCGGCGGCAGCGGCGGCGGCAGGTCGCGGATGTGCATCATCGCGACCGTGACGGCGTTCTCGGACAGGAACGGCCGGTGCCCGGCGAGGCATTCGTAGCCGCACACCGCCAGCGAGTAGACGTCGGACGCCGGTTCGGCCGGCTGCCCGAGCGCCTGCTCCGGGGCGATGTAGTGCGCGGTGCCCATGACCATGCCGGACCGGGTGACCGGGGCCGCGTCCGCCGCCTTCGCCACGCCGAAGTCGGTGATCTTCACCTGCCCGGTGGAGGTCACCAGGATATTGCCCGGCTTGACGTCGCGGTGGACCAGGCCGTGCGAGTGGGCCGCCTGGAGCGCGTTGCCCGCCTGCTCCAGCATGTCGAGGGTGAACTCCGCCGACAGCCGCCCGTGCTTGGCCAGCAGGCCGGCCAGCGGGTCGCCGTCGACGAGCTCCATCACCAGGTACGCGATCGACAGGTCGCCGTCGGCGATGGTCTCGCCGTAGTCGTGCACCGCGGCGATGCCGGGGTGGTTCAGGGACGCCGTCATCCGCGCTTCCGTGCGGAAGCGGTGGAGGAACTCGGCGTCGCCGGAGAGTTCGGCCTTGAGGATCTTGACGGCCACGGTCCGGTCGAGCCGGGTGTCGCTGGCCTGCCAGACCTCGCCCATCCCGCCGACGGCGATCCGGCTCGTCAGCTTGTAGCGGTCGGCCAGCAGCTGACCGGAGGACAGCATGCGCTATCCACCCCCGAGCTTCGCGTTGATCGCCGCGCGGCCGATTTCCGCCGCGACCGTGCCGCCGGTGGCCGCGAGGCCGCGGTTGCCGCCGTCCTCGACGATCACGGCGACCGCGATCTGCGGGTTGTCGACCGGGGCGAAGGCGGTGTACCAGGCGTGCGGTGCGGTGTTCTTGGAGTCCGTGCCGTGTTCGGCGGTGCCGGTCTTGGACGCGATCTGGACGTCCGGGCGCTTGCCACCGCCCTTGGTGAAGCCTTCGGAAGCGACCATCATGTCCTTGAGGATGGCGGCGTTCGCCGACGACAGCGCCGGGGTGCCGGTGAGTTCGGTCGGGCTGTAGTCCTCGATCGTCGACAGGTCCGGTGCCAGCACCGACTGCACCAGCTGCGGCTTCATCGCCATCCCGCCGTTGGCCACGGTGGCCGCGAGCAGGCAGTCCTGCAGGGGCGTCAGCCGGACGTCGCGCTGGCCGATCCCGCTCTGGTAGAGCGCGCCCTGCGAGTCGAGCGGGCCGACGGTCGACGGCGCGACCTTCATCGGCACGGTCAGGTCGGTCTGCCCGATGCCGAAGTTCGCCGCCGTCTTCTTCATCTTGTCCGGGCCGAGCTTGCCGGCGAACTGCGCGAACGGCACGTTGCAGGAGTGCGCGAGCGCGTCCTTGAACGTGTCGCCGGGGCAGCCCTGGCCCGCGTAGTTCTCCAGCGTGACGTTCGTGCCGGGGAGCTTGGTATTCGGCGCGGTGTCGACCTTGGTGTCGGGGCCGTTGCCGTCTTCGAGCGCGGCTGCCGCGGTGACCAGCTTGAACGTCGACCCCGGCGGGTAGGTCTCCGAGATCGCCCGGTTCAGCATGGGCTTCTTCGGGTCCTTGTTGTTCGCGGTCCAGGCGTCGGTCTGCGCCTTCGACGTGTGCGAGGCCAGCTGGTTCGGGTCGTACGACGGCGTCGACACCATCGCCAGGATCCGCCCGGTGCTGGGCTCCATCGCGACGACGGCGCCGGTGTAGTTCTTCTGCGTCATCAGGTCGTACGCGGCCTTCTGCACGGCCGGGTCGATGGTCAGCCGGACGTTGCCGCCGCTGGGGTCGCGGCCGGTGACCATGTCCGACAGCCGCCGCACGAACAGCCGCGGGTCGGAGCCGTTGAGCACGTCGTCCTCGGCGCGCTCCAGGCCGCCCGCCCCGTAGTTGATCGAGTAGTAGCCGGTGACCGGCGCGTACATCGGGCCGTCGGCGTAGGTCCGGATGTACTTGTACTTGTCGTTCGACGGGTTGACGCTGGCCAGCACCTCGCCGTTGGCCTGCGACACGATCTTGCCGCGCTGGCGGGCGAACTCGTCGTAGAGCACCCGCGCGTTGCGCGAGTCGGTGCGGTAGTCGTCGGCCTTCACCACCTGGATGTAGGTGGCGTTGGCCAGCAGCAGGACGACCATCACGAGCATCGCCATGCCGACCTTGCGGAGCGGGGTGTTCATGCCTGCGCGCCCCCCTCCGCCGGCGGGCGCTGCACGAGCACGGTGTGCGCTTCCGCGATCGGGGCCTGCGGCTGCTGCTGCGGCTTCGGGCGCGCGGCCGGCTTGCGGGCCGCGTCGGAGATGCGGAGCAGCAACGCGACCAGGATGTAGTTCGCGAGCAGCGACGAACCACCCTTCGACAGGAACGGGGCGGTGATACCGGTCTCCGGGATGAGTTTCGTGACCCCGCCGACGACGACGAAGATCTGCATGACCATGGTGAACGCGAGCCCGCCGCCCAGCAGCTTGCCGAACGTGTCGCGCACGGCCAGCGCGCTGCGCATGCCGCGCATCGCGACCAGCAAGTACAGCATCAGCACCGCGGCCAGCCCGATGAAGCCGAGCTCCTCGCCGATCGACGCGGTGATGAAGTCGGTGTTGGCCTCGGGCACCATGTCCGGCCGGCCGGCGCCGAGCCCGGTACCGCCGACGCCGCCGGTGCCCAGCCCGAACAGGCCCTGCGCGAGCTGGTAGCCGCCGCCGGCCTGGTCGTAGGTGGCCAGCGGGTCCAGCCAGTTCGCCACGCGCTGCTGGACGTGCGTGAAGAGGTTGTAGGCGATGATGCAGCCGACCGCGAAGAAGCTCAGGCCGAGGACGACCCAGATGACCCGCTCGGTCGCGACGTACAGCATCACCAGGATGACGCTGAAGAACAGCAGCGACGTGCCGAGGTCCTTCTCGAACACCAGGATGCCGATGCAGACGAACGCGGCGATCAGGATCGGGCCGAGGTCGCGGGCGCGCGGGAGCTCGACCCCGACCAGCTTCTTGCCCGCCACCATGAACAGGTCCCGCTTCGACACCAGGAACGAAGCGAAGAAGACCATCAGCAGGATCTTCGCGAACTCGCCCGGCTGGATCGAGAAGAACGGCAGCTTCAGCCACACCTTGGCGCCGTTGACCTCGGACAGGCTCGACGGCAGCAGCGCGGGCAGCGCGAGCGCGACGATGCCGACCAGGCCGGCGGTGTAGCCGTAGCGGGTCAGCGTGCGATGGTCGTTCACCACGATCAGGACCACGACGAAGAACACGAGCGAGATCACCGTGAACAGCACCTGTGCGGTGACCGCGGGCGTGTAGTCCTTGCCGTTCTGCGTGGCGCGCTCGGCCAGGGCCAGGTCGATCCGGTGGATCATCACCAGCCCGATGCCGTTCAGCAGCGCGACGCAGGGGAGCAGCACCGGGTCGGCGTACGGCGCCCACTTGCGGACGGCCAGGTGCGCCGCGCCGAAGATGGCGAGGTAGGCGAGGCCGAGCCAGATGATCGACCAGGTCAGCTCCTGCTCCTGGTTGGCTTCGACCAGGACCAGCGCGATGGTGACGATGAGGGAGGCGAACCCCAGCAGCACCAGCTCGGTGTTGCGGCGGGTCGGGACCTCGCGCGGCGGGTTCGTCTGGAACTGCGCGGCGAGCGGTTCGGCGGAACGCGCGACGGGCTGGCCCATCAGTTACCGCCTCCCGTCGTCGGTGCCGTCGAACTCGGCGTCGAGCAGTCCCTCCCCGCTGGCTGGTTCGCCGACGACGGAGCAGTGGAGCCGGCCGGAGCCGACGGAGTCGTCGTCGGCGTGGCCGTGGGGGTCGGCGTCGAGGACGGCTGACCGCCCGCCGGCGCGCAGTTGTTCAGGCGCTTGCGCAGCTGCAGGAAGTCGTCGATGTACTTCCGCGCTTCGTCGAGGCTGTCCTTCTTGACGCCGTTCTGCACCGCCAGCCGCGCGTCCTCCTGGAGCTGGGTGACGCGCAGCTTGTCCGTGCACACCTGGCTCGGCGGGCAGGACCCCTGCTCGTAGGCGTGCAGGTCGATGCCGAGAATGCTGCCGGGGACGCCGCGGTAGATCACGACCTCCCCGTCCGCTCCCTCGCCGACATAGTACTGACTCAGCACGAAGTAGCGGGTGGCGATGGCGGCCGCGGCGAGCACGACGAGGACCACCAGCGCTCCGGCCAGCCAGCGGAACCGCTTCCGGCGCCGGGCCTTCGGGTCTTCTTGCGGCTGCGGCAGTTCCTGGCGCGGCGGCGGGGGCGGCTGGGTCAGCGCCCGGGCCCGGGCCGCGGGCGAGTCGCCCTGGTGCCGTTCGTCGCTGCCGTCCCCGGCGGCGCCGCCCACGATGGGCGCGTCCTCGCCGAAGTCGACGTCGACCACGTCGGCGATGATCACCGTGACGTTGTCGGTGCCGCCGCCCTTGAGCGCCAGCTCGATCATCCGGTCCGCGCACTGCTGCGGGTCCGGGATCTGCACGGCCTCGGCCAGCGTCTCGTCGCTGACCATGCCGGACAGGCCGTCCGAGCAGATCAGGTACCGGTCGCCGGCGCGGGCTTCGCGCACGGTCAGGCTCGGCTCGACCTCGTGCCCGGTGAGCGCCTTCAGCAGCAGCGACCGCTGCGGGTGCACCGCGGCCTCTTCGGGCGTGATCCGGCCCTGTTCGAGGAGTTCGTTGACGAAGCTGTCGTCGCGGGTGATCTGCGCGAACTGACCGCCGCGCAGCAGGTAGGCGCGGGAGTCGCCGACGTGCACCAGCCCCAGCCGGGTGCCGGCGAACAGGACGGCGGTGAGCGTGGTGCCCATGCCGTCCAGGTCCGGGTCCTGCGAGACGAGTTCGGCGATGGCGGCGTTGCCGTTCGCCACCGCCTCGCGCAGCTGGGCGAGCAGGTCGTCGCCCGGCTCGTCGTCGTCCAGCGGGGCGAGGGAGGCGATGACGACCTTGCTGGCGACTTCGCCCGCCGCGTGCCCACCCATGCCGTCGGCGAGCGCGAGCAGGCGAGGGCCGGCGTACACGGAGTCCTGGTTGCTCGAACGCACCAGGCCCCGGTCGCTGCGGGCTGCGTAGCGGAGGACGAGAGTCATGGGCGAAGCTCGATCACCGTCTTGCCGATCCGGATGGGGACTCCGAGCGGGACCCGGAGGGGTGCAGTGACCTTAGCCCGGTCGAGATAGGTGCCGTTCGTCGAGCCCAGATCTTCCACGTACCAGTCCTCGCCGCGCTGGGCGATCCGGGCGTGCCGGGTCGACGCGTAGTCGTCGTCGAGGACCAGCGTGGAGTCGTCGGCCCGGCCGATCAGGATCGGCCGGCCGTCCAGCGCGATGCGCGTCCCCGCCAGCGCGCCGTGGGTGACCAGCAGCTGCTGCGGCGACTTGCTGTTGCGCGGCTTCTTCTCCTTCTTGCGCCCGAAGGTCGGCACCTGGACGCGCATGCCCGACGCCGCGTAGAGGTCCGAACGGACGACTCTGAGCGCGGCGAACACGAAGAGCCAGAGCAGCACGAGGAAGCCCACCCTGGTGAGTTGTACGACCAGCTCTGGCACTTGGTGTGTCCGCTCCCGACTCTTCCGCGCAGCCGCGACGCGGGTACGCCGCGGTCCCCCCGCACGTCAATTCTGCGGGAACAGTATTCCGGGTCCCGAGTCAGCCCTGTGTACGGAACACGAGGGACGAATGACCCACCCGGATGACGTCGCCGTCGGCGAGCTGCCAGGTCTGGACCGGCGTGCCGTTCACCGTGGTGCCGTTGGTCGAACCGATGTCGGCGAGCGTCGCGCTCTGGCCGTCCCAGGTGATCTCCAGGTGCCGGCGCGAGACGCCGGTGTCCGGGAGGCGGAAGTCCGCGTCCTGGCCGCGGCCGACGACGTTCCCGCCCTGCTTCAGCGAGTACGTCCGGTTCGAGCCGTCGTCCAGCTGCAGGCTCGCCGCGAGCGCGCGGCCCGGCGCCGGCGGGGCGTAGCCGCCCTGCTGGCCGTACGGGTCACCGGCCGGCTGGCCGTACGCCTGCTGCTGGCCGTACTGGTCGTACCCGCCCTGCTGCTGGCCGCCGTACTGGTCGTAGCCACCCTGCTGGTAGCCGCCCTGGTCGTAGCCGCCGCCCTGGGGCTGGCCGTAGCCGCCCTGGTCGTAGCCGCCACCTTGAGGCTGCGCGTACCCGCCCTGGTCGTAGCCGCCGCCCTGGGGCTGCGCGTAGCCCTGGTCGTAGCCACCCTGGGGTTGCTGGCCGTACTGGTCGTAGCCACCACCCTGCTGCGGCTGGCCGTACTGGTCGTAGCCGCCGCCCTGGGGCTGCTGGCCGCCGTACTGGTCGTATCCACCCTGCTGGCCGTAACCCTGGTCGTACCCGGGCTGCTGGCCACCCTGCTGTCCGTAGCCGTACTGGCCCTGCTGGCCGTACGGGTCACCCTGGTCGTATTGGCCGTAGCCGGGGGGCTGGCTCATTGCTGGGTCTCCTGCGTTGCTGGGTCGTGCCGACCGCGGTGAACCGGCGCCTGAGGGGCGGGCGTCGGGATCGACGGACGAACGGGTCTTGAACTGTCCAGTATGCAGCGCCTCGTTGCGCTCGAGTGATACGACGACGTCACCATAGGTGTCCAGGCCCTCGGCGGCGAGGTGTTCCGCGACCGCCTTCGCCAGCACCTGGGTGACGCGTTGCTCGTCACCGGCCATGCGCTCGTGGTCAGCCGTCCCCAAGGACACGATGTAGTGATTCGGGGCGAGCTGCCGACCGCCTGCCAGCTCACGAACGTTCTCCTCACTCTCCCGCTCCAGGGCGATCGCCACTTCCTGCGTGACGACGTTGCCACCGAACATGCGCGCGAAAGTGTTCCCCACCAGGTTCTCGAGTCGCCTGTCGAATCGTTCGGCGCGGCCCACCGGGGAAAACCTCCTCACACGTGTGCTTCCGCACCGATCCTATCCGGGTGAGCCAGCCTCTACACGGCCCCCGGTGAAAGCCGTTAAAACGACCTGCTAGTCTTCTCCTCGCTGCCGCAAGGAAGCACTCGGGCGAGTGGCGGAATGGCAGACGCGCACGGTTCAGGTCCGTGTGTCCGAAAGGACGTGAGGGTTCAACTCCCTCCTCGCCCACATCGAAAAGGGCCCCGGCTCCCCGCCGGGGCCCTTTTTCACGGCTTGGACCAGGCCGTGGGGTATGTCACGAACCCCCTGTTCGCCCTGGGCGAAGTTACGCCGTGTGGGTGGTGATCCAGTCCGCGATGACGTCCGCCCGGCTCGTCGTTTCGATGCCCGCGTGGGGGCAGTCCGGCCCCGTGGCTTCCAGCGAGACCAGCTGATCGCCCGAAAAATAGGGGGCGCCGGAGTCGTACGTGCACGCGCTCGTGGTGATCTCCGGGGCCGCGCCGCGGACACCCAGCGTCGTCGGGTCCACCTTCGCGATCGCCACCGTGCCCTGCTGGAGGCGGGTGGCCGGCTTGGGGTTCGCGGCCGTGAGGCTGCCCCAGCCCGCCAGCGTCAGCTGCTGGCCGACCTTCGGGACCGCGCGGCTCACCGCCAGCGGCGTCACCGCGGTCACCGGGGAGTCGAGGCGGACCAGGGCGACGTCGTTCTCCGTCGCCTGGAGGACCTCGGTCGCCTTGCGGGCGATGCCCGACTCCGCCTCCTCGTCGGTCAGGCCCAGCGTCACCGTCGTCGGGTACGGGACCTTGCCCGAGACCCGGTCGCGGTGGGCGTCGTGGAAGCAGTGGCCGGTCGTCAGGATCCAGGCGGGCGCGACCAGCGCGCCCGTGCAGTAGCTGCTGTACGTCGAGCCGTCCGGGCGCGGGATCTTCGTCATCGCCAGCTTCGCGACGAACCCGTACCGGCCCGGTGGGACGTCGGTGCCGTGGGCGACGGCCCAGGCGGCGGGAGCGGTGGAGACGGTCAAGACAGCAGCGGCGAGCAGGGCGCGCAGGCGCATTCTTCCCCTTCGTCGAGTCGGTGGTCGACGTCCGACGTTAGGGCCGCGCCTCCCGTCCTGGGAATTCCCTGGCCGGGCGTCACCCGGGTGACGCCCGGCCGCGGGCTCAGCCGGTGTGGGCGGCGATCCAGTCCGCGACGACGTCCACGCGCGAGGTCGTCTCGAGCTGGTTGTGCGGGCAGTCCGGGCCGGACGACTCGACCGACACGAGCTGGCCGCCGGAGCCGGCCGCGACGAAGTAGGGCGCACCCGAGTCGTAGACGCAGGCGCTCGTCGTCGACGTCGGGGCCACGCCCTGCACGCCGAGCGTGGAAGCGGCGACCTGGCCGACCTTCACGGTGCCCTGCTGCAGCTTCGTCGACGGAGTGGGGTTGGTGGCGGTGAGGCTGCCCCAGCCGGCCAGGGTCAGCAGCTGGCCGGCCGACGGCGTGACCCGGTTGACCGTCAGCGGGGTGATGCCGGTGACGTCCGCGTCGAGGGTGGCGATCGCGATGTCGTTCGCGCTCGCCTGGTAGACGGTGACGACGTTGCGGACCACCCCGGGCGTGCTCTGGTTCACCGTGCCGAGCAGCACCGACGTCGGGTACGGCACCGGGCCGGAGACGCGGTTGCGGTTGGCGTCGTGGAAGCAGTGACCGGCGGTGATGAGCCACTTCGCCGCGATCAGGGCGCCGGAGCACGCGCTGTTGTACTTCGTGCCATCGGGCCTGGGGATGTTCGTCATGGTGAGCTTGGCGGCGAAGCCGAACTGGCCGGCCGGGACGTCGGAGCCGTTGGCCACGGCCGAGGCCGGCGCCGCGGTGGCGAGCCCGGCGGCCAACGTCAGCAGGGCAGCGGAAAACACTGCGCGAACGCGCATCGGTGGATCCCCCCTTTTCGTGCACCGGCGATGGCTGCCGGTGATCACTTGCGAGGGTAGCGACGGCTCGGGCGCCGCAAAGGCGCTGCTTGGAGCAAAAAACCGGCCCCGGCGGGGATGCCGGGGCCGGTTTGCCGGGAATGAACTAGTTCACGCCGACCAGGTCGACGACGAAGACGAGCGTCTCGCCCGGCTTGATCACGCCGCCCGCGCCGCGGTCGCCGTAGGCCAGGTGCGGCGGGATGACCAGCTTGCGGCGGCCGCCGATCTTCATCCCCGCGACACCCTGGTCCCAGCCGGAGATGACCTGGCCGGCACCGAGGCCGAAGCGCAACGGCTCGCCGCGGTCCCAGGACGCGTCGAACTGCTCGCCGGTCGAGTGCGAGACACCCACGTAGTGCACGGTGACGGTCTTGCCCGCCGTGGCCTCCGCGCCGTCACCGACCGTGATGTCGGTGATCTCGAGGTCGGCCGGCGCAGGTCCGTCCGGGCGGTCGATGAGGGGCTTTTCCAAGGTCATGGGCCTCACCGTACCCACGCCGTTCCGGCTGCGCCGATCGGACTACGCCCAAGGAGGGGAAAAACGCGAAAAGTCTTCACACTTAGTCTACTGCTCGGTAGCGTGCGCTTCGTCACTCTTCTGGACTGAGGGGAGCCCGGTATGCGACGACGCATCCGCGCCCTGACCGTAACGGCACTGGGGGCCCTCGTGGCCGGGCTCACCCAGGTCGCCGTCACCGCGCCGGCCGCTCAGGCGGCCGTGTCGCCCGACGACTACTGCGGGGGGCAGTGCAGCGACATCCTCCCGCCCGGTGAACAGGGCAGCGCCACCCTCGCGGAAATCCTGGCGCACAAGGTGTTCGGCACCCGCCCGGCGCACTCGGCCGACCAGCTCGGCAAGTACGCCTCGCTGGCCGGCGGCTACAAGACGCTGACCACCGGCGCGATCAACCAGTACTTCAACGACTCCTCGTTCGGCGTCCCGGCCGACCAGGTGGCGAGCACGACGAAGCCGCGGGCCGACGTCACCATCGTGCGGGACAAGGCCCTGGGCGTCCCGCACATCACCGGGACCACCCGCGCCGGCACCGAGTTCGGCGCCGGGTACGCGGCCGCCCAGGACCGGCTGTGGCTGATGGACGTGCTGCGGCACGCCGCCCGCGGCCAGGTGACGTCGTTCGCCGGTGGCGCCGAGGCCAACCGCGAACTCGAGCAGCAGTTCTTCGCCAACGCGCCGTACACCGAAGCCGAGCTGCAGCAGCAGATCGACCGCACGGCCGCCAGCGGCCCGCGCGGCGCGCAGGGCCTCGCCGACGCGCAGGCCTACGTCGACGGCATCAACAAGTACATCTCCGACTCCTACAACGGCCGGTACTTCCCGGGCGAGTACGTGCTGACCGGGCACGTCGACTCGATCACCAACGCCGGCTCGATCGACCCGTTCAAGCTGACCGACCTGGTCGCGCTGGCCTCGCTGGTCGGGGCCGAGTTCGGCGCGGGCGGCGGCGGCGAGGTCCAGAACGCCATCGCGAAGCTGGCGCTGCAGGAGAAGTACGGCGTCGTGCAGGGCGAAAAGGTGTGGCAGAGCCTGCGCTCGGAGGACGACCCCGAAGCCGTCAAGACGCTGCACGACGGCCAGACCTTCCCGTACGGCAAGACGCCGGCCAACGCCGTCGGCCGCGCGCTGCCGGACAAGAACTCGGTGACGCCGCAGCAGCTGGTGTTCGACAAGACCGGCTCGGCCGCCACCGCGACGCCGTCCACTGTGGACGTCGCCGCGCCCGCCGAGCAGGAGCCCGCCCGCGGGATGTTCGAGAACGGCGTGCTGCCGGCCAACCTGCTGAGCGAGAAGCACGGCATGTCCAACGCGCTGCTCGTCTCCGGCGCCAAGACCGCCAGCGGCCACCCGGTCGCCGTGTTCGGCCCGCAGACCGGGTACTTCGCCCCGCAGCTGCTGCTCCTGCAGGAACTGCAGGGCCCGGGCATCAGCTCGCGCGGCGCGGCCTTCGCCGGGCTGAGCATGTACACCCTCCTCGGCCGCGGCCAGGACTACTCGTGGAGCGCGACGACGTCGGCGCAGGACATCGTCGACACCTACGCGCTGCAGCTGTGCGACCCCAACGGCGGCACGCCGACGAAGGACTCGAACTACTACACCTACCAGGGCAAGTGCATCCCGATGGACACCGTCGAGGTGAAGAACGCCTGGAAGCCGACGGTCGCCGACGGCACCGCGGCGGGTTCGTACACCCTGCGCAGCTACCGCACCAAGTACGGGCCGGTGCAGAGCCGGGCGACCGTCGGCGGCAAGCCGGTGGCGTACTCGGCGCTGCGGTCGTCCTACTTCCACGAGGTCGACTCGCTCATCGGCTTCCAGGAGCTGAACGACCCGACCTTCATCAAGTCCGCGGCGGACTTCCAGAAGGCCGCGGCCGACATCAACTACACGTTCAACTGGTTCTACGCCGACTCCAAGGACATCGCCTACTTCAACTCCGGCGCCAACCCGGCCCGGCAGTCCGATGTGGACCCGAACATGCCGGTGTGGGGCGACCAGGGCCACGACTGGATCGGCTGGAACCCGGCGGGCAACCTGGCGAACTACACGCCGGCGGCGCAGCACCCGCAGTCGGTCAACCAGGACTACTACGTCAGCTGGAACAACGCCCAGGCCAACGGGTACGCCGCGGCCGGTGCGGACAAGTCCGCCGTGCACCGCGTCGACCTGCTCGACTCGCGGGTCAAGCAGCTGATCACCAGCGGCACCAAGGTCACCCGGGTCAACCTGACCCAGGCGATGGCGGACGCCGCACTGGCCGACCTGCGCGCCGAACGCGTCCTGCCGCTGCTGCTGCAGGTGCTCGACAAGACGCCGACCACCGGCGCGGCGGCGGACGCCGAGGCGAAGCTCAAGACGTGGCTCGCGAACGGCCACCTGCGCAAGGAGACCTCGCCGGGCAGCAAGACCTACGCCGACGCCGACGCGATCCGCATCTTCGACGCCTGGTGGCCGCTGCTGGTCCAGGCGGAGTTCAAGCCGGGCATGGGTGACAACGCCTACACCGCGATGACGAGCGTGCTCGGCATCAACGAGAGCCCGTCCGGCTGGCAGAACGGCAACGGCCAGCACACCGGCCAGCCCCACAAGGGTTCGTCGTTCCAGTACGGCTGGTGGGGGTACGTCAGCAAGGACATCCGGCAGGTGCTCGGCCAGCCGGTCGCGGGCCCGCTCGCGCAGACGTTCTGCGGCGGCGGCGACGTCACCGCGTGCCGCCAGGCGCTCGTCGACTCGCTGACCACGGCCGCCGGCCAGACCGCGAACACCGTCTACCCCGGTGACGCGAACTGCTCGGCCGGCGACCAGTGGTGCGCCGACTCGATCATCCAGAACCCGCTCGGCGGCATCACGCAGGACAAGATCAGCTGGCAGAACCGCCCGACGTTCCAGCAGGTCGTCGAGTACGCGGCGCACCGCGGCGACAACATCGCCAACCTGGCGGCGGCGAAGACGGTCAGCGCCACGAGCGCCGAGTCCGGCTTCTACAACTCGCCGGCGTCGAACGCGATCGACGGCAACGCCTCGACCCGCTGGGCCAGCGACTGGAGCGACGACCAGGCGATCACCGTCGACCTCGGCTCGGTCCAGCAGGTTTCGCGGGTGCTGCTCGACTGGGAAGCCGCCTTCGGCAAGAGCTACAAGATCCAGCTCTCGCCGGACGCGGTGCACTGGACGGACGCGGCCGTGGTGACCGACGGCGACGGCGGGCGGGACAACGTCTCGTTCGCTACGACGACGGCCCGGTTCGTCAAGATGCAGGGCGTCCAGCGCGGCACGAAGTACGGCTACTCGCTGTACGAGTTCGAGGTGTACGCCCACTGAAAAGCCCGGCTGGGGCGCTCGCGGACGCGTGAGTGCCCCAGCCTCCCCTTATCGTGAGGCGCATGGACGACTGGACGCCTCGCACCAAGGCCATCGCCGCCGGCCGGCCGCACGGTCCCGGTGAGCCGCTGAACACCCCGCTCGTCGCCACCAGCACGTACCAGGCCGGTGGCGACTTCGCGTACGCGCGCGGGGACGGGACGCCGACCTGGCACGCGCTCGAGGAAGCCGTCGGAGCGCTGGAAGGCGGCCACGCGACGGCCTTCGCGTCCGGCGTCGCCACCCTGTCCGCGGTGCTGGACCTGCTGCCGGTCGGGTCCAGGGTGGTGGTCCCGACGTTCAGCTACGCCGTCACGCGCGGCGTGCTCGCCCACGCGCAGAAGCTCGGCAAGCTCGCCGTCACCGAGCTGGAGCCGACCGACACCGCGGCCTGGGTGGCCGAGGCCGCGACGTCGGACCTGGTCTGGCTGGAGTCGCCGACCAACCCGACCCTCGACGTGATGGCCATCGAGCCGATCGCCGCCGCCGCGCGCGGCCGGGTCGTCGTCGACAACACCTTCGCCACGCCGTTGCAGCAGCGCCCCCTCGAGCTGGGCGCGGACGTCGTCGTGCACAGCGCGACCAAGCTCATCGGCGGGCACAGCGACCTGCTGCTCGGCATCACCGTCGCCAAGGACCCGGCCGTCGCCGAGGAGCTGAAGGGCGCGCGGACGCGGGTCGGGTCGACGCCGGGCGCCCTCGAAGCCTGGCTCGCGCTGCGGGGGCTGCGGACCATGCCCGTCCGGCTCGCGGAGCAGTCCCGTACCGCCGCCCTGCTGGCCGAGCGGCTCGGCGGGCACCCCGCGGTCCGGCGGGTGCGCTACCCGGGCTTCGGGATGATGGTCGCCTTCGAGCTCGCCGACGCCGAGACGGCGGACCGCTTCTGCGCGTCGGTCCGGCTGATCCGGTCGGCGACCAGCCTCGGCGGCGTCGAGAGCCTGGTCGAGCGGCGGGCCTGGCTGGCGGGCGAGGAGCGCGTCCCGCCCGGGCTGATCCGGTTCAGCGTCGGCCTGGAAGATCCCGACGACCTTTGGGACGACTTGGTGATCGCCCTACCGGAGTAACGCAGGCCGCCGAATCGTCGATAGTCGCGACATCGCAGGTCAACGCGTTGGGAGTGGCATCGTGGGCAGAACGCTGAGCAGGGTCGCCGGAGTTGTTTTCGCGGGTGCGCTCGCCACCTTCGCCGCCACGCCCGCCGCGCTGGCACAGACGGAAACCAGCACGTCACCCACGGAAACCACGACGTCCACTTCGGAGCCCACGACCACCACGGTCACGACGACGACCACGACGGCGACAAGCGAGCCGTCCGCACCGGTCACGACCACCGGGACCACTTCGGCCCCGGCGAAGCCCAAGGGCACCACGACGAGCCCGAAGACCACTTCCTCGGCGCCGGAATCGGCCGAACCGCCGAAGGACGACTACCAGGACAACGTCGGGCACGGCTTCGTCGGTCTCGGCGGTGAAGGCGTCCTCGTCATCGCCTGCGCGGCCGGGAAGCCGAGCGGAGTGGCCACCCAGTACCTGAGCGTCACCGGCGGCCCCGACCAGGACGAGGCCGACGGCCGCCTGTGGAACTACTCGGTGCGCGTCGTCGACGCCCCGGCCGGCACGACCACCGCCAAGTTCAGCTGGACCTGTGCCGGCGTCGAAGGCAACGGGATCGTCGAGTTCGAGCAGGAGGCGCCGCCGACGACCACGACCACGACCAGCTCGGCGCCGTCGAGCACCGCGCCGGTCACCACCGCGACCAGCTCCGCGCCCGCCGGCAACGCCGCTCCGAAGGCCCAGGTCAAGGTCGCGCCCAAGGGCGGGGTCGAGACCGGCTTCGGCGGCACGGCCCGGTGACGGTCCGCCGGGCGGGCGTCGCGCTCGCCCTGGTGCTGGCCCTGGCCGGGTGCGGCACCGCCGAGCCGCCGAAAGCCGCGCCACCCGCTCCGGTTCCGTCTTCGGTGCCGGTGACCGTGCCGTTCAAGGGACTGCGCCCGAACTCGGTGAAGATCCCGAAGATCGGCGCGGAGTCCAGCCTGCTCGCGGTCGCCGTGAAGCCGGACGGTTCGATCTCCGTGCCGTCGGTGCACACGCCGATGCAGGCCGCCTGGTACAAACTCTCGCCGGTGCCCGGCGACGTCGGTCCGGCGATCGTGCTCGGGCACGTCGACGGCGACAAGAAACCGGGTATCTTCTTCAAGCTGAAGGACCTCGCACCCGGTGACGAGGTGGACATCGACCGCAGCGACGGCAAGAAGCTGAAGTTCGTCGTCGACCGCGTCACCCAGGTCCCGAAGGAAACGTTCCCGCGCGACGCCGTCTACGGGAACAGCAGCGAACCGGAACTGCGGCTCATCACCTGCGGTGGGGCGTTCGACCACGCCGAACACAGCTACCAGGACAACATCGTCGTCTACGCGAAGCTCGCGGGCTGAAAGCGCTGCCGGGGTCACTGTCCGATGTGGATTTCGCTGGGCCCGAACGTTACCGGTTTCCGCAGTGGTCTTCTTCACGTATAAATGGTTTCCGGTACATACCAGTAATGGGGCAGGATGTCCGAGTCGCCTGATCTTGTGCTTCGGAGCACCGGGCGGCTCGCGTAGTGGGGGTCATTGCGCGTTTCCTTCCCTGGGAGTCACCTTGAAGAAGACCCTGGGCCGTCTCGCGGGCGCTGTGCTCGCGGGGGCCCTGCTCACGCTCACCGTTTCGCCGGCCGCGCTCGCGCAGGAGGCTCCGGTCGTTTCGACGACCGAAGCCGCGCCCACGGCCACCAGCGGCACGCCGACGACGACGGAGGCGCCGACCAGCACCGCGTCCTCGGAGCCCACCTCGGGCCAGCCGACCTCGAGCCAGCCGACGTCCGAGCCGACGTCCACCGGCACCGGCACGCCGACCTCGGGCAAGCCGACCAAGCCCACCACGCCGACCACCGAGCCGACCGACCCGTTCCCGCACGGTGACGACTACATCGACGACGTCGCGTACGCGTGGGAGTTCGACGGCGGCGCCGGCATCCTGGTCATCGCCTGCAAGGCGGGCGAGCCGCGGGACGTCCGGGCCAACGACTTCACCGTGGCCGCCGGCCCGTTCCAGGACGGCGCGGACGGCCGCTACTGGGGCTTCGACATCCAGCTGAACGAGGGCAAGCACCTGTCCGACGACACGCAGGTCTCCTGGGTGTGCGAGGGCAAGCCGGTCACCCGCCCGGTCGGGCACGGCGGCGGCTCGGCCACCGTCGGCGGCCAGGTCAAGGTGACCCCGAAGGCCGGCGGCGTCGAGACCGGCGGCGGCGCGACGGCCCGGTCCTGACCGCATGACCACGCAGTTCCGCCGCGGCGGCCGCGTTCTCGCGGCCGCCCTGGCGCTGTCCTTCGCCCTGACCGCCTGCGGGACCCCGGATCCGCAGGCGGCAGCCCCGTCGTCGTCCGCGCCGGCCCCGCCGCCGGTGACCAAGCCGTTCGCCGGCCTGCGCCCGACGCAGCTGAACATCCCGAAGATCGGTGCGCAGTCGTCGCTGGTCTCGGTGCTGCCGAAGGCCGACGGCGGGATCTCGGTCCCGTCGGTGCACACGCCGATGCAGGCGGCCTGGTACAAGATGTCGCCGGTGCCCGGCGAGACCGGTCCGGCGGTCCTGCTCGGCCACGTGGACGGCGACAAGAAGCCCGGCATCTTCTTCAAGCTGAAGGAGCTCGCGCCGGGTGACGAGGTCGACGTCGACCGCAGCGACGGCAAGAAGCTGAAGTTCGTCGTCGAGCGCGTGGAGCAGGTGCCGAAGGAGACGTTCCCGCGGGACGCGGTCTACGGCAACAGCGACAAGCCGCAGTTGCGCCTGATCACCTGCGGTGGCGCGTTCGACCACGCCGAGCACAGCTACAAGGACAACGTCATCGTCTACGCGAAGCTAGCCGACGCCTGAGCCCGGGTACGGGAACTCCGGCTTCAGCCCGGTGCCCGGGCACACCCAGCGGCGCATACCCGCGTCGCAGACGGCGTACCCCCAGTTGATCAGGTTGTCCTGCACGTTCTCGGGCAACCTGGTCAGCCGGGTCTTCGTCTCGGCGAGCCGCCGGGTCTGCTCGACCGGGGCCGGCAGCGCGTCCGGCAGTTCGAAGTTTTCGATGTCGCTGTAGGTCGCCCAGTACGTCCCGGCGTACGTCTTGTCCTCGTAGGACTTCAGCAGCGAGCCGGTGCGCAGCTCGCGGACCTGGTTGTCCATCACGGTCAGCACGCGCAGCAGCTGCATCGGCCAGTTGTGCGCGGGCTTGGCTTCGTGCTTCATCTTCTTCCCTGCGTCGCTGACCAGGACGGTCGCCCGCTGGTTTTCGATCGGGTCGAGACCGAGGTTGTCGTACACGCCCGCGTCGCTCAGCACGATCCTGCGGTCCGGCTTGGCCGGATCCGGGATCACCACCGGCGAGAGCAGCGGCGGGAACGCCGAGGACGCGGCGACCGCGGTGGCGAGCGGGACCTGCCCGTGCGGGCCCGGCTGCCGGAAGAACCACCACAGCGAGCCGTCCTGCAGGCTGGTCGCGGTGAACACGAAGTTCGGCCCGGCCGGGTCGAGGTCCGCGAGGCGGCAGTCGCCGAAGAGGTGCTTCGCGTAGCGGCGCGCGAGTTCTTCGCCCGCGCTGCGCCACGGCATGACCATCGCCTTGAGCGTGACCGGGACGTCGAGGTGGGTGCGGGCCAGCTTCCGGATCGGCGCCACGACCTCCTTGCCGAAGTTCTCCGCGACGCCGTCCGCGCCGAACCACAGCTTGTTCCACGCGTGCGCCAGCACCCCCGCCGCGATCGAACCGCCGGAGACGCTGGAGACGGTGGTCAGCTTCGGCAGCCAGCCGAGCTCGTTGAGCCGCCAGAGCGCGCCGGCGTGGAAGAGCATTGCGCGGTAGCCGCCGCCCGAGAGCGCGAGGCCGACCCCGTCCCGTTTCGCCGAGTCCACGCGGCCGAGTTTAGGACTGCAGCAACGGGGTGAGCAGGGGCCGTTGCCCGGCGGGGACGTATTCGGCGTAGTTGTCGTACAACGCCTGCTTCGCGAGGTGGGCCGCGCCGCCGCCGTCGGCCGCGCGGATCGCGTCGAGCACCTCGGCGTGGTGGGCGAGCCAGGCGCGCATCAGCGACGTCCGGTTGCTGGCGTGCTCGAGCTTGTCCTCGATCAGTTCCAGCACGACCCCGCGCACGACTTCTTCGCTGACCACCAGCAGGGGATTGCGGGAGATGCGGGCGATCACCTCGTGGAACGCGACGTCGGCGCGGCTGAACTCGGCATAGCCGCGGGAGACGCCTTCGCGCATCGACTCCAGGGCCGCGTCGAGGCCGGTCAGGTCGTCCTCGGTGCGGAGCTCGGCGGCGAGCAGGTGCGCCGAGCCGTCGAGGATCATCCGGAACTGCAGCAGTTCGGCGAGCCCGACGTGGTCGGCGCGCGCGAGCCGGTGCATCGAGCGGTGCAGCGCGGCGGGCGAGGCGGCCAGCACCTCCGGGCCGCGCGGGTCCCCGGGCCGCGACCGGATCATCTCGGCCGCCTGCAGCACGCGCAGGGCTTCGCGGATCGTCGAGCGGCCGACGCCGAACTGCGTCATCAGCTCGCGCTCGCTCGGCAAGCGTTCCCCCGGCTTGAGCGCGCCGCTCACCACGGCCTGCTCGATCTGCTCGACGACCCGCTCGTACGCGCGGACCGGAGCCACCGGTTCGAACCGCATCCCTTGACCTCGTCGTCCGCTCGGTGCAGGCTACTGGTCAGACCAGTGTACTTGTCTGGAGGCCGAATGAAAGCCCGGATTCCCGTGGTGGCAGCGGCGCTGCTGCTGGTGGTGTCCGGCTGCTCGGCCGGCTCGTCGGCGAGCGTTTCCGCCGGTCCGGGCACGCTTTCCGTCGGCTTCACGGCGGAACCGGCGAACTTCGACTTCACCCGCACCGACGGTGCCGCCATCCCGCAGGCCTTGCTCTACAACGTCTACGAAGGCCTGGTGAAGCTCGACGCGCAGGGCAAGGTCGTCCCGCTGCTCGCGAAGTCCTGGACGATCAGCCCGGACCGCAAGACCTACGACTTCCAGCTGCAGCAAGGCGTCAAGTTCAGCAACGGCGCCCCCTTCACCGCCGAGGACGTCAAGTTCTCCCTGATGCGCGTGAAGACCGGCTGGACGATCTCGATCAAGGCGACCATGGACGTCGTCGACCACGTCGACGTCGTGGCACCGGACCACGCGCGGGTGGTGCTGTCGAAGCCGTCCAACGGCTGGCTGTTCAGCCTCACCAGCCGGCTCGGCGCGATGTTCAGCCCGACCGGCGTCGCCGACCTGGCGAACAAGCCGGTCGGCACCGGGCCGTACGTCGTCTCGGCCCGCAAGCGCGGCGACTCGGTGGTGCTGACGGCGAACCCCGCCTACTGGGGCCGGAAACCGGCGTACTCGACGGTGGTCCTCAAGTACATCAAGGACCCGACCGCGCTGAACAACGCGTTGTTCAGCAACGGCATCGACGTCATCTCCGCGATCACCGCGCCCGACTCGATCCCGCAGTTCCAAGCCGACGACCGGTTCCAGGTCGTCCAGGGCACGACGAACTCCGAGGTCACCCTCGCCATGAACAACGCGCGGCCGCCGCTGAACGACGTCCGCGTGCGCCAGGCCCTGACCTACGCGATCGACCGGAAGGCGTTGCTGGACACGGCGTGGGCCGGCCGCGGCACGCTGATCGGCAGCATGGTCCCGCCGACCGACCCCTGGTACGAGGACCTGTCGAACGCCTACCGCTTCGATCCCGCGCGCGCCAAGGCGCTGCTGTCCGAAGCCGGCGCGACGAACTTGAGCCTGCGGCTGCGGATCCCGAACCTGCCGTACGCGGTTTCGGCCGCCCAGGTCGTCCAATCGCAGCTCGCCGACGTCGGCGTCCGGACCACGATCGAGCCGCTCGACTTCCCGGCGGTGTGGCTCAAGCAGGTGTTCACCGACCACGACTACGACCTGTCGATCATCCAGCACGTCGAAGCCAGGGACATCACGACGTTCGGGAAGCCGAAGTACTACTGGGGCTACGACAGCAAGCGCGTCCAGCAGCTGCTCGCCGAGGCCGACAGCGGGACGCCGGAGCAGCAGGTCGCGGACATGAAGCAGGTGGCGCGGCAGCTGAACACCGACGCGGCCGCCGACTGGCTGTTCCTGTTCCCCAACGTGATCGTCGCGAAGGCCAAGGTCGGCGGGTTCGTCCGGAACCAGGTCAGCGAGTCGTTCGACCTCACCGGGCTGGCGCCGCGATGACGGCCAGGGTGCTGCGCCGGGTGGCGATCTTCGTGGTCAGCGTGCTGGCCGCGTCGATCGTGGTGTTCCTCTTCATGGCCGTGCTGCCGGGCGACCCGGCGCAGGTCGCGCTCGGCGTCAACGCGACGCCGGAGCTGCTGGCCAAGACGCGCACCGAGTTCGGCATCGACCGCCCGCTGGTCACGCAGTACCTCGACTGGATCGGCGGCGTCCTCCGCGGCGACTTCGGCCGCTCGTACGTCACGCGCGACGCGATCGGCCCGCAGCTGCTCGACCGCCTGGGCGTGACGCTCTGGCTCGTCGGCGCGGGCATGCTGGTGGCACTCGTGATCGCGGTGCCGGCCGGGACGTTCGCCGCGGTGAAGCACCGGAAGGCGTCGGGCGCGAGCGTCTCGGGGCTGTCGCAGATCGGTGTCGCGATCCCCGCGTTCCTGGCCGGGATCATCCTCGTGCAGATCTTCGCCGTGCAGCTGCGCTGGCTGCCTTCGGGGGGCTGGACACCGCCGAACCAGGACTTCGGCGAGTTCGTCCGCGGGCTGATCCTCCCGGCGTTGTCGCTCGGCCTGGTGCAGGGCGCGGTGTTGACGCGCTACGTGCGTTCCGCCGTGCTCGACACGCTCGGCCAGGACTACCTGCGCACCGCGCGGTCCAAAGGCCTCCGCCCGGGACAGGCCTTGGTGCGTCACGGCTTGCGCAACGCGTCGGTGCCCGTGGTCACCGTGCTCGGCCTGCAGCTGGCGACGCTGCTGATCGGTGCGGTCGTCGTCGAGCGCGTGTTCGTGCTGCCCGGCCTCGGTTCGATGCTGCTGGACGCCGTCTCCGCGCGTGACCTGCTGACCGTGCAGGGGATCGTGCTGGTCCTGGTGGTGGGCGTGCTGCTGGTCAACTTCGTCGTCGACGTCCTCTACACCGTGCTCGACCCCCGATTGCGAGGTTCGTGATGCGCAATCTGGTGCTGGGCGGGGTGCTCGTCGGCCTGGTCGTGCTGGCCGCGTTGCTGTCGTTCGCGTGGACGCCGTTCGACCCGGTGAAGGTCGACGCGGCCCACCGGCTGCTCGGCTTCACCGGCTCGCACTGGTTCGGCACCGACAAGTTCGGCCGCGACCTGCTGAGCCAGCTCATGGTCGGCGCCCGCACGACGTTGTACGTCGGAGTCGTCGCGGTCGGCATCGCCGCGGTGATCGGGACGCCGCTGGGCATCCTGGCCGGGATGTCACCGCGGTGGCTCGGCGAGTTCGTCATGCGCGTCAACGACCTCGTGCTCGCCTTCCCGGCGCTGCTGCTGGCCATCATGTTCGGCGCGGTGTTCGGGGCGGACACGCTGACCGCCATGGTCGCCATCGGCATCGCGACCATCCCGTCGTTCGCGCGGATCGCCCGGTCCGGGACGCTGCAGGTGATGAGCACCGAGTTCGTGCTGGCGGCCCGCGCGGGCGGCCGGTCGCGGCTGAACATCGCCGTGCGGCACGTGCTGCCGAACATCTCCGGCCTGCTGATCGTGCAGGCGTCGGTGTCGTTCGCGATCGCCGTCCTCGCCGAAGCGGCCCTGTCGTTCCTCGGCTTCGGCACCCGGCCGCCGACCCCGTCGTGGGGGCGGATGCTGCAGGAGTCCCAGGAGCTGCTGACCGTGCAGCCGCGGCTGGCGCTGGTGCCGGGCATCGCGATCGCCGTCGCCGTGCTCGGCTTCAACCTCCTCGGCGACGGCCTGCGCGACCGCCTGGACCCCCGATTGGCGGCCCGCGTATGACGCTCTCGGTGCGTGGCCTCGGCGTTTCTTCTCTCGTCCGGGACGTCTCCTTCGAGATCGGCGCCGGCGAGCGCGTCGGCCTGATCGGCGAGTCCGGCTCCGGGAAGTCGCTGACGGCGTTGTCGATCATGGGCCTGCTGCCCGAGGAGCTGCCGGCGTCCGGTTCGGTGACCCTGAACGGCCGCGAGCTGCTCGAAATGTCCGAAAAGGACTTGTCCCGGCTGCGCGGCGACGAGCTGGCCATGGTGTTCCAGGAGCCGATGACGGCGTTGAACCCGGCCATGCGCGTCGGCCGCCAGGTCACCGAGCCCGGCCGGATCCACGGCCGCCGGCACCGCGCCGAGGACCTCCTGAACGCGGTGGGCCTGCCGGACACGGCCCGCGCGTACCCGCACCAGCTCTCCGGCGGCCAGCGGCAGCGGGTCGTGCTCGCGATGGCCCTGGCCAACGAGCCGTCGCTGCTGATCTGCGACGAGCCGACGACCGCCCTCGACGTCACCGTGCAGGCCCAGATCCTTGCGCTCATCAAGACGTCACTGCCCGCCGAGAGCGCGTTGCTGTTCATCACGCACGACCTCGCTGTCGTGGCTTCGGTGTGCGAGCGCGTGCTGGTGATGTTGGACGGCGAGATCGTCGAAGCGGGCTCGACGCGCGAAGTGCTGACATCGCCGTCGCACGCCTACACGCGAAAACTCCTGGATGCTTCGGACCTGGAGGCGCGCCGATGAGCATCATCGAAGTCCGCGACCTCGAACGCCGGTACGCCCGGCGGAACGTGCACGCCTTGCGCGGTGTCAGCTTCGACGTCGAGGCCGGGCAGCGGTTCGGCATCGTCGGGGAGTCCGGTTCCGGCAAGTCGACGCTGGTCCGGCTGCTGGCGGCGCTCGACAAGCCGACCGCCGGCACGGTGTCGTTCCAAGGTCGGCGGATCGACAGCCTGCCGGAACGCCGCCTCGGCTTCCTGCGCTCGGAACTGCAGATCGTCTTCCAGGACCCGATGGGCTCGCTCGACCCGCGGATGCGTGTCCTCGACATCGTTTCCGAGCCGCTCGGGCGCCGGGAGCCGGACCGCGTTGCCGAGCTGCTCGCCGCCGTCGGCCTGCCCGCGGACACGGCGGGGCGCTACCCGCACCAGTTCTCCGGCGGCCAGCGGCAGCGGATCTCGATCGCCCGCGCGCTGGCGCCGAACCCGAGCGTGCTGATCGCCGACGAGCCGGTCAGCGCCCTCGACGTCTCCGTGCGCGGCCAGATCCTCGACCTGCTCGATGCGCTGGTGGAGCAGTTCGCGCTCACCCTGATCTTCGTGTCGCACGACCTCGGCGTCGTCCGGCACGTCTGTGACCGGGTCGCGGTGATGCGCCGCGGCGAGATCGTCGAGCTCGGCGACGTCGGCCAGGTCTACGACGCGCCCCGGCACGATTACACGCGGGAACTCCTCGAAGCCGCGCCGAACCTGCGCGCGGAACTCGCCCGGCTGCGCGGAGGTGACGATGGCTGAGTACCCCGATGGCCTGCCGATCGGCGACGGCTGGGTGTCCACTGTGGATACCGAAGAAATCGTTTTCCCCTACGACGGGAGCGTGGTCGGCACCGCGCCGGTCGGCACGCCTTCGCTCGCGCGCCGGGCCGTCGACGAGGCTGTCGCCGTCGCGCGCGAAGTGGCTTCGCTGCCTTCGCGGGTTCGGCGGTCGCTGCTCAACGACGTCGCTGCGGCGATCCGGTCCCGCCGCGAGGAGTTCGAGAACCTGCTCGTGCTGGAGACCGGCAAGCCGCTGGTCGATTGCCGCGTCGAGGTCGCACGCACGATCGTCACCTGGGAAGCCGCCGCCGAAGAGGTCTCCCGGCTGCACGGGGAGACCGTGCCGCTCGACCTCCTGCCGTCCGGCGACGGCCTGGTCGGGTTTTGGAAGCGCAAGCCGATCGGCGTCGTCGTCGGCATCGCGGGCTTCAACTACCCGCTGCTGCTGGCGTCCCACAAGATCGCCCCGTCGATCGCCGCGGGCTGCCCGGTGATCGTCAAGCCCGCGCCCCAGACGCCGTTGGCCACGCTCCGGCTGGTCCACCTCGTGCGCTCGCTCGCGCCCGTGCCCGCCCTGGTCCAGCTGGTCACCGGCGATGCTTCGGTGGGTGCCGCGCTGACGACGGACCGCCGGATCGGCGCGGTCTCGTTCACCGGCTCGGCCGCGGTCGGGCACCGCATCGCCCGCGACGCGGCCCCGACGAAAACCCTGCTGGAGCTGGGCTCGAACGCGGCGCTCGTGGTGGCCGGAGACGCCGACCTCGACGCGGCCGTGGACGCCGTGCTGCGCGGCGGGTTCTACGCGTCCGGCCAGGCCTGCATCTCGGTGCAGCGGGTCCTGGTCGTCTCGTCGGTGGCTGCGGAGTTCACCGAACGGCTGCTCGCGCGGCTCGACGAGGTCGTCGTCGGCGATCCGCGCGACGAGAAGACGCGGGTGTCCGCGCTGATCGACCCGGCGGCCACCGACCGCGTAGCCGCGTGGATCGAGAAGGCCGGCGGCCGCCGGTTCGGCGGGGGTGTCGAGGGCACGGTGTTGCGGCCGACCGTCCTCCTCGACGTCCCGGACGGCGTCGAAGCCTGGGACGAGGAGATCTTCGGCCCGGTCGTCTGCGTGCGCACGGTGTCCGATGTGGACGAAGCCTTCGCCGCGGTCAACGCGTCCCGGTACGGCCTCCACGCCAGCGTCTACAGCAAGTCCTTGCACACGGCGTTCCGCGCGCTCGACGAACTGGAGGTCGGCGGGGTCGTCGTCAACGAGGTGCCCGGCTTCCGCTCGGACACCATGCCGTACGGCGGCGTGAAGGACTCCGGCATCGGCCGCGAAGGGCCGCGGTTCGCCGTCGAGGAACTGACCGTGACGAGGATGGCGGTGCTGCGCCCGTGAACTACTCGACGTTGTTCCGGCTCGACGGACGGCGGGCCGTCGTGCTCGGCGCGGGCGGCATCGGCCGCGAAGCCGCGCGTGCCTTGGCCGCGCACGGCGCCGACGTGGTCTGCGCCGACCGCGACCTCGAAGCCGCGCGGGAGGCGGGCGTCGGCGAGGCGTACGAACTCGACCTGCTCGAACCGGGTGCCCTGGACAAGGCCGCGTCCGACCTCGGGCCGCAGGACGTCGTCGTGCTGACCGCCGCGATGAACGTCCGCAAGCGGCTCCTCGACTACACGCGGGAGGAGTTCGACCGCGTCCTCGCGCTGAACCTCGGCGTGACGTTCGAGGTCGTGCGGGTCTTCGGCGCCGACATGGTCGCGCGCGGGCGGGGGAGCATCATCGGCTTCTCGTCGATCCGCGGCACGACCGTCGAGCCCGGCCAGGGCCCGTACGCGGCGACGAAAGCGGGGCTCGTCCAGCTGTTCCGGACGGCCGCCGCGGAGTTCGGCCCGGCCGGGGTCCGGGTGAACGCGATCGCCCCCGGCGTCGTCGAGACGCCGCTGACCGCCCAGATCAAGGCGAACCCAGAGTGGTACGACGCGTACGCGACGAAGGGGGCGCTGGGCCGCTGGGCGCGTCCGGAAGAGCTCGCCGGAGCCGTCGTGTACCTCGCTTCGGACGCTTCGTCGTTCGTGACCGGCTCAGTGCTGGCGGTGGACGGTGGCTGGACCGCCGTCGACGGCCGCTTCGACCCGCCTGCCTCGTGAGGAGCGCTCATGACCGAGCTGCCTGACCTGACCGCCGTCGAACTCGTCGCGCAATACCGCGCGAAGACGCTCTCGCCGGTCGAGGTGACCGAAGCCGTTGTCGCGCGCATCGAAGCGCGAGAGCCGGAGCTGCACGCGTTGTACGCGTACGACCCTTCAGCAGCTCGCGAAGACGCGAAGGCGTCCGAAGCTCGTTGGGCGGCCGGCGAACCGCTGGGCCCGATCGACGGCGTCCCGCTCACCATCAAGGAGAACATCGCCACCCGCGGCACGCCGGTGCCGCTCGGCACGGCGGTGACGGACCTGGTGCCGGCCACCGACGACGCCCCGGTGGCGGCCCGGATCCGCGAGTCCGGCGGTGTCCTGCTGGCCAAGACGACCATGCCGGACTTCGGGATGCTGACGTCCGGGCTGTCGAGCTTCCACACCACGGCCCGCAACCCGTGGCAGCTCTCGGCCACGCCCGGCGGGTCCAGCGCGGGCGCCGGCGCCGCGGCCGCCGCCGGGTACGGCCCGCTGCACGTCGGCACGGACATCGGCGGCTCGATCCGGCTGCCCGCGGGCTGGTGTGGGCTGGCCGGCCTGAAGCCGAGCTTCGGCCGGGTGCCGGTCGTCCCGCCGTTCCTGGGCCGGGTCGCCGGCCCGATGACCCGCACGGTCGCCGACACGGCGTTGCTGATGAGCGTGCTCTCGCGCCCGGACTCGCGCGACCACCTGTGCCTGCCGCCGGCGGAGCTCGACTGGGCTTCGCTGGACCTTTCGCCGGCCGGCCTGCGCGTCGGTCTGCAGCTCGACGCCGGGGTCGGCCTCCCGGTGGACCCGGCGATCCGCGACGCCGTCACCGCGGCGGCCCGGGCCTTCGAAGCGGCGGGCGCGGTCGTCGAGCCGGTCGAGCCGTTCCTCACCCGCGGCATGCTCGAAGGCCTCGACGTCTTCTGGCGCACGCGGGCCTGGTCGGACCTGATGAACCTGCCGCCGGAGCGCCGAGCCAAGGTCCTGCCGTACATCGCGGACTGGGCGGCGGGTGGCGCGGATGCGTCCGGCGTGGCCGTCTACCGCGGCTTCGCCCAGATCGACGTGATGAGTGTGGCGGCCCTGCGCGCGACCTCGGCGTTCGACGTCGTCCTGTCGCCGACCAGCCCGGTCGCGGCGCCGCCGGCGGAGTGGGCGTCTCCGACGAACGACCCGGCCCGGCCGTTCGAGCACATCGCGTTCACCGTGCCGTACAACATGTCCGGCCAGCCCGCGGCGTCGGTGAACTGCGGCTACACCGACGACGGCCGGCCGATCGGCCTCCAGCTCGCCGGCCGCCGCTTCGACGACCTCGGCGTCCTCCGCGCCGCGGCGGCATACGAACGGCTCCGCCCGCCGCAGCGGCCCTGGCCGATCGGGTAGGGAAGAAGTTCCGGACCTTCGGCGAAGTGTGGGGTGAAGCTGTCGCCGACGGGAAGGAATCTGAATGACCGTGTCAAGCCGCAGCGGTAGCGGGTTGTGGCGCGGCTGGGGTGAAGGTCCGCCCGTCGCGCAGCAGGGCCCAGAGCA